>NZ_JAEPPI010000003.1:487327-510800 GCF_017641085.1 Gracilimonas sp.
CGGGTCGACTTCAGTTGGGGTCGCCCAAAGAGTAGAGCGCCACAATGCCGGCTGGTCACGATCCACTAAATCGGGGATTCCGTGGGTGATTAAATATGTGGAATGTAATCCATTTTTAAGCTGTTCAGATTATTGACTTACAATCAAAACTAATTCAATTATTATGCCAACAAAAAGAGCAGAAGCAGTTTGGAATGGAAATTTGAAATCCGGAAACGGTACAATGAAAGTAGGGAGTGGCTCCTATGAAGGTGCATACAGTTTCGCTACCCGTTTTGAAGATAAATCAGGTTCTAACCCGGAAGAATTAATTGGGGCCGCTCATGCAGGATGCTTTTCGATGGCATTGTCAAATGAGCTGGATAAAGCTGGTTTCACACCAAATTCTGTACAGACAAATGCAGAAGTAACGATTGATCCTGGTGCCGGCGCTATTACCACTATCAAATTGACATCAAAGGGTAATGTGCCCAATATAGATAACGATAAATTTCAGGAAATTGCTGAGGCAGCGAAGAAAGGCTGCCCCGTATCTAAAGCACTCAGTGGTGTAACTATCGAACTGGATGCCACGCTTGAAAACTAACAGGTAGACAGAAAGAAGTATCTTTACAAAACCCGCTTTTAGGCGGGTTTTTTTATATGACAATTTTTTTCATTTACTTCAGCTTCTGCATGGGCCGATAAACACATAAGGCAATAGTTTTTACTATTATCAGTAACTTTTTTTCTAATGATTATGCTTTCAAAAGTTTATCTATTATTCACTTTTTCCTTCATAATTGCAGCGCTTCAACCTGTTTACGCTCTTCAAGATGCGAATATTAGCAGTGAAAGTGACAGCACTCGTGTGCTCCGGTGGCTTACTGAGGCAGAGTCAGATCTTGAGCAAGGTAATTTATCGGAAGCTCGCAGAAAGACCCGGCGAGCGGATAGCCTGTCTGATGAATTACAGTTCCAAAAAGGGAAAGCACTATCCAGCCTCCGTTACGCTGATATCCTGATTAATGAACAACGACAAGATTCGGCTATCGTTGTTTTAAATGAGGCCATCAAAAAATATCCCGACAGCAATTTAAGAGTGAATTTCAACAACCTGCTTGCGGTTGCCTATTCGTACAAGGGGGAAGATGCGAAAGCCATCGAAACTTATGAAGAAGGCCTTAAGTATGTATCTCGGTTAGATAGTGCAAAAATTGACCGAACCAATGCGGGTATTCGCCAAAATATGGCAAATGCTTATCTCGATTTGGGGCAAACTACCCGGGCGTTTGAGTACTACCTTGATGCAGTTCGCTTTGCTGAAATGACCCGTGACACAACTTTCTGGGCCACAACACTCAATAACATCGGTAATGCCTATAATTCTGAAGAGAATTATGAGCGAGCAGCGTTCTATCTTGAAAAAGCGATGACTCTTTCTGAGCAGAAAAACCTTATACCTGAGCTGTACCGAACTACTCTGAATCTTGCAAATACCCGTAACGGACAGGAAAGGCTTAAGGAAGCTTTAGACTTATATAACGAGGCTCTGGAACTGAATAATCAAATCCGCCCGGATTCTCCTCCTGTAATTGTGCTGTATAATCTTGGTAGACTGAATGGGAAGTTGGGCAATTATGAGCAGGCAGAAGCTCAGTTTCGTGAATCACTTGCTTATTCTCAGCAGCTCGGCATCATACAGGGCGAATACTATAATAATTTCGGCCTTGGTAACTTATACAGAGAAATGGAGCGCTACGAAGAGGCCATTCAATACTTTGAAAATGCAAAAGATATAGCAGAAAGGCTGGGCGCCACACCATTTATGCAGGATATTCGGGAAAAACTCTATGAAACCAATCGGGAAGCAAACCGTTTCGAGGAGGCCCTTCTGTATTTGGAGTTGTACAAAGAATTGTCGGATAGCCTTACGAGTATCGAGAAAGAACAAGCACTCGCAGAACTTGAGAATCAACTTGAGCTGGATCGGCAAAATGAGGTAAACCGGTTATTGCAGGATAAACAGGCTCAGCAGGAGAGGCAATTACAGGTGCAATACATATTTATTGTTGTGGGTTCGCTGGTGATAGCTTTGATTGTGGTGCTGCTATTTATGATGCGTAAAAGTGCCCGCGAACGGGAAGAAATAAACACAGTGCTGGAAGCGCAAAAAGAGGAGCTTATAGAGGCTAGCAAGGCAAAAGACAAGTTATTTGCCATTATAGCTCATGACCTGCGCACACCTATGAGTTCCATGCAGGGCATTCTCCACCTTCTTAAAGGCAATGTGATTTCAAATGAGGAACTTACTCAGCTGATTCCCGAGCTTGAGATGTCCATTCAAAAGAATGTGCATGTAATGGAAGACCTGCTTGCATGGGCCAAAGATCAGCTATCAGGGGTGAAAATGGAAATCAGTGCTATCAACATCCATAATGTTGTGGATGAGATTGTGTCGAGCCATACTTTTATAGCGAACAAAAAGGGGGTGGAGGTACATCACCATATTTCGGAAGACGAGCATGTATTGGCTGATCAGAATGCCCTGCAATTGGTCGTTCGCAATGTAGTCTCCAATAGTATAAAATTTACAGGCAAAGGTGATGAAATAGAGATTAAGGCTGAGCCTGATTCCCAGAATGTGAAGATTATTATCAGAGATACCGGCATCGGAATAACCAAGGAGGCAGCTGGTAAAGTATTTTCAAAAGAATCATGGACAAGAGAAGGTACCAATAAAGAAAAGGGCACCGGTTTTGGGTTGAGCCTTTCTAAGGAATTTGTAGAGCGTATGAACGGGAAAATCTGGTTTGAAAGCACAGAAGGCGAAGGGTCTACCTTTTACATTGAATTGCCTAAAGCTTCATCAAACTAAAGAGAAAAGTTCACACCATAAACTGATGTGAACAATCTGTAGATAACTTCTGTGAGTTCTAATTCCCGAAACCCCGAATCATTTCTTATCTTTAACACTTACTTAATCACTTATTATCTGGAGCTTTGAATATGAGCGACAAGCCTCGCGAATATTGCGGAATCTACGGTATCTATAATCATCCCGATGCAGCCCTTCATACCTACTATGGTTTGCACGCTTTACAGCACCGGGGACAGGAATCGGCCGGAATAGTTACTTCTTATTTTGATGACGACAAAGGCCGGTACTCTATGCCCGCTTATAAAGACTTTGGCTTGGTACTGAATGTGTTCAGCAAATCCAAGGTATTTAAGAAAATATTGAGAGGTAAAAATGCCATTGGCCATAACCGCTACTCTACCTCAGGCTCTTCCAAAAATCCCGCGAATATCCAGCCATTTCGGGTGCATTACCGGAATGGAAACCTGGCCATCGGTCACAATGGGAATCTTTCCAATGCCAAACAAATCCGAGAGCGGTTCCGCAAAGAAGGCGTCCTTTTTCAAAGTACCTCTGATACCGAATTAATTCTGCACCTTATTTCGCATAGTGATAAGGAAGACCAGATGGATCAGATTATGGACGCACTCGAACAAATTGAGGGAGCCTACTGTCTGGTTATTCTTACTGATGACAAACTGATCGCCGTCAGAGACCCCAACGGATTCCGGCCTCTTGCCTTGGGTAAAGTGGATGGTGCATACTGCGTGTCCAGCGAAACCTGCGCTTTTGATATTAACAATGCCGAATACATTCGGGATGTGCAGCCCGGCGAAGTGATTGTGATTGACAAGGATGCCGACGAAAACAACGAACCGAAGTCCTATTTTATATCTCCTCAAGAGGGAACGGGTACCAGTCAGTGCATTTTTGAGTACGTGTACTTCTCTCGTCCTGACAGTAAGATTTTTGGTGAGATGGTTGATAAGATCCGGCGTAATCTTGGTAAACAGTTGGCCAAAGAGCATCCACTAACTGATATCGTGAAGAATAACACAACGGGTAAGAAACCGGTTATTATATCGGTACCCGATTCAAGTAACACTGCCGCTCTTGGGTATGCCAGCGAAAGCAACAAATTAGGTAACGATTGTAAGTATGATATCGGACTGATTCGAAACCATTATGTGGGCCGGACTTTTATCTCACCGGGCCAGAAATCCCGCGAACAGAAAGTACGAACCAAGTTCAATCCCGTTCGGGGAGTGATTGAGGGACGGGTTGTTATTATTGTGGATGACTCGATTGTGCGGGGAACAACCTCCCGTTACCTGGTTGATATGATCAGAGAATGTAATCCGGCTGAAATCCATTTCCTGGTGAGTTCACCGCCAATTATCAGTCCTTGTTACTACGGGATGGACTTTCCTACTCCCAATGAGTTGATAGCTAATAAATTTGACCGTAATATCGAGAAAATGGCCAAAGAAATTGGGGTGGACAGCCTCCGGTATTTATCAGCAGACGGACTTGTTGACGCCGTTAAAGAAGCAAATCCTTCCGGTCATGATTACTGCACGGCTTGTTTTACGGGTAATTACCCGGTGCCGGTCAATTTTGGCGTTGAGAAAGAAGAAAACGAGTTGGTTTGATGTTTAACGCCCAGCCCAAATTTATTACCAGCGCCACAAAACTTGAAGAATGTCCACCGGCGAGCTTACCTGAAGTATGTTTTGCAGGCCGGTCTAACGTAGGGAAATCTTCGCTGATTAACGCCCTTCTGAAAAAGAAGAATATAGCACGGACATCAAATGTGCCGGGCAAAACACAGCAGATGAATTACTATAAAATTGGGAATGAGTTTTTTATGGTTGATCTGCCCGGCTATGGATATGCCAAAGTTCCCAAAAAAGAACGGGAACGTTGGGGTAAAAGCATCCGCAATTATTTGTTGGATCGTGAGTCGCTGAGTCTGATTCTGCACGTTGTGGATGTGCGGCATGAACCCAGCCAGCTTGATGAAGATTTTTTCTACTGGATGGCGATGAATGAAAAGCCGTTTTCAGTGGTGTTATCTAAATCAGATAAAATCTCCCGAAATAAAGTGAACCAGTCGAAAGCAAGGGTACGGCGTATCCTTAAAGAGATGAATATTGAGATTCCGATTTTACCGTATTCATCAGATTCCAGGGAGGGTGTTCCGGAGATAAAAGACCTAATCACCGAATTTGTTAATCATTCCAAATAGAACCCGGTTTCATCCCTTCCATAAATAGATGATTTTGGCTCTAAATTTCGGGTTAGTCGAAATCCCCGGTGTTGTAGCGTTCAGCTAATCTCTCTTCGTTAACCCTTTTGAACCCCGCCAGTGCTTCCCCGGAAAGTGAAGCAACCGTCATTTCCCTTTTACCCAAAGCGCCTTGTGAACGAGCAACGTTCCACCCGGCAGCGCACATGGCTCCCCGGGCTTTTGAAGCTGCGCAATATGTGGCGAGAACCGCTTCCTTTTTAGAGTATGAAGCCAGCCGTTCAAAGGCGTGGCGGGTCCAAAGTTCTTCATTTACTTCGGGCGAAAAGGGGTCGTGAAAGATAAAATCGGCTTGCACATTCTCCGGAGAAAAATCCTCAAACTTTCCATAAAAGAGATTCAACGTTGCACTTAAGCCTGGCAATGGGTGAAGTTTATTCAGACCTGGTTTTAGTCCATCAAAAATGCCCGGTAGCAGATCATTGAGTTCAGGGTGTTTAAGATGTTCTTTGAAGTTGAACTCAGATGCGGTGCTCCGGTCAACCGGAAAAGCCTCCACCGACCAAAAAACTACGGGTATATTAAGTTCTTTCTGTTTAAGGATATCAAGCAACAGCAGGAAACTGAGTCCGGTGCCAAATCCAATTTCTAAAATGGTTAATGAATCAGCTGTATCCAGGCATGAAAGCAATCCCGGTGTTTCAAAAAAAACATGCAGGCTTTCTGATGCCGCTCCATTCGGGTTATGATAAAATTGTTCAAAACTATCTGAATAGAGAGTCGAAGAGCCGTCTTTGGTCTGGTGAACTGTAGGTGTCATAACTCCAAAGATAACGCATCAGCCATCATATAGAAAACAGGCTGAAGGATCTCAGTTTGATTGCTTTAGAATCACTTTTCCATAACTGGTTTTTGCAGAAATGGAGTTTACCCCGGATCCGATCTTACCGTTGGCAGATCCTGAGGATTGTGTTCCTGTAAAATTGAGAGTGTTATCGATCTCTACCTTGTTCCCGGATAAATCAAACCTAGCATTGGTTGATGGAGGAACAAGGATAGATATGGTGCCGGCACCGGTGTTTGCCTGTGATGAATTTTGAAGATCCACAAAGTGAAGCTCAATATTACCGCCATTTGTCTGTGCCCGTACAGAACCGGATAGTTCTTCAGCTACTAAATTTCCGCCGGAAGTTTTCATTAATACAGAACCGACAATATTCTGAGCCTTTATATGTCCGCCAAGAGAGCTTAAGTGAAGTTTCCCTTCTGAATTGTTTACCGTGATATGCCCTCCGCTGGTTTTGGCACTTATATCTCCTGTTACATTTGTAAGATTAATGTGCCCGCCCCTGGTCTCATACACTTGTTCTCCGGTTACATTATCTGAGGTTATATGCCCGGCTTGTGTTATGGAAGAAACCTTCATGGTTTCCGGGATAATCAATGTGGCCTGTAAATGAATGTTCTGATCTTTCGATAAAGCTCTTAGGCTGCTGATTTCAAAGTTCGCACTGCCTGAGTTAATGTTAGATGAAGTGTTAATCCTCGACTCAAGGTCTGCCTTGGTTGAAACTTGTCCTGAAGCTTCAATAGTAAATTTAATCTGATTGCCCTGACCGCCTTTAATTGTGACAGAGCCAAAGGGAAGTTTAATATTGGTAAGCTTTACGTTTGAAGCATCATACTCTTTCACATAAGCAAAAACACCGGGTGAAACTACCATCCAGTTTCCAGGGCTTGCCGCCATTTCTTTGTTAATGGATACAATTCCCTCTTCACGATTTATATCAACATTGATGCCTTCCTGCTCCAGTTCTTCCAGGGCTTGGTTGATCTCAGCTTCAATCTCTTCCTGAATTTCGACAGGCAAGAAATTGGTGATATTCTTGAGGTTTTTGAGATTCTTCAGGTTCTCGAGGTTCTTCAGATTCTCTAAATTTTCAAGATTCTCGAGTTTCTTAAGTTCAACTACATGCAGCTTTTCACCATCTATGTTTATGCGAATGCTATCGCTTGCAAAGGCTGTTCGTTTGGACTTTTCAGGTTCAGAGTGCTGCCCTACGATGTATAAGGCAATACCTACAAAAAAAAGGCCGGCTAATATTATTTCCCAGGATGTTCTCTTCATGTGTCCTTCTGTTTTTATGACCTGTCAAGGTACGATTCGCTGCTGTAAAGGTTACGTTGAATCAGATAATATCCTTATCATCAGCTAACGTTTGAATTCAAAGAATACGCATGCATTCCCAAATTAAACAACTCACTGATAAATATATTCAGTACGCGGTCGAAACGCGCAGATATTTACACCGACATCCGGAGGTCAGTTATAAGGAATTTGAAACCACAAAGTTCATTAAATCTGAGTTGGAGAAAACCGGCATTCCGTTTGAAACTCCCCTTGAAACAGGTTGCGTGGGGATAATAGAAGGGGGTAGAAAATCAGACCGTGTGATTGCTCTTCGGGCAGATATTGATGCGCTGGCCATGGAGGAAAATGGGGAAGCAAAAAAAGATTTTATATCCCAAAATCCGGGAGCAGCACACTGTTGCGGTCACGACGCTCACACTTCCAACTTACTGACAGCTGCTAAAATTTTGAAGGAGCTTCAGGCTGAAATTGAAGGAAAAGTACTGCTTGTATTTCAACCGGGGGAGGAGAAGCTGCCCGGAGGTGGGAGGCTTTTAAGTGAAACCGGTTTCCTTCAAGATCAGGGAGTGCAGGCCATCTATGGTTTACATACTTCTCCAATGCACAAGCCCGGGACTATAGCAACCAAGGTTGGCCCGTTGATGGCAGCACCCGATGAATTCGAAGTTGAAATTATAGGTAAAGGCGGGCATGCAGCCCGGGCACACGAAGCGATTGACCCGGTGGTTTTATCCGCCCAATATATCAACGCGGTTCAAACCATAGCCAGCCGAAGCGTGGACCCAACCGAACCGGTAGTGGTAACGGTAGGTAGAGTTGAGGGGGGAACGGCCCATAACATTATCCCCGAGAAAGTAAAACTTTGGGGAACAGCCAGAACGCTGACGGTTGAAACTGCAGACTTAGTTCATAACCGATTGGAAGCGTTGGTAAAAGGAATCACGGAATCGGCCGGGGGTAGCTACAAGTTTCAATTGAACAAAGGATATCCGCCGGTGATAAATACAGAGAAAGAAGCCCGAACTGTACTTGAGACTATGTCCGGTTTGTTTGGTGAAGAATCGGCTATAGAATTAAAACGGCCCATCATGGCCGGAGAAGATTTTGCATTCTATCAGGAGCATTTCCCCGGAGCGTTCTTTTTTGTGGGAAGTGGAAGCGAAGAATCCGATTCCAAATATCCATGGCATCATCCAAAATATAATGTTGATGACCGGTTTTTTGAGGTTGCAACTCCACTCATGGCTTCTTTAGTTTTTACCCACAAATGATACAGGCAGAACGATCTTATTGGGAATCCGAACTATATGGCCGGAAGTTCGACTTAATTGTGCTGGGTGCCGGCCTGACGGGACAGTCTATCGCTCATTTCTTTAAAAAAAATAACCCGGCCAAAAAAGTGCTGGTAGTGGATCGTGGATTCTATCCCATCGGCGCCAGTACCAGAAATGCCGGTTTCGCATGCTTCGGTTCGGTGACCGAACACATGGCTGACATGGAGATTGAGGAAGAGAGTAAGATTATCGACCGCATCCGGAGAAGAATACATGGATTGGGATTACTGCGCCAGACTCTGGGTGATAAAAACATTGGTTACCGGGAACCCGGGGCTTATGAAATTTTCACTGATGCCCGGGTTTATGAACAGGCTTTAGAGCATCTCGATATTTGTAACCGGTGGCTGAGGGAAGCGGCCGGATTAGAGGAGGTCTATCAAAAGTGCGAGCATAATGGATTTCCGGCAATTAGTATAAAACAGGAAGGTTGTCTGCACCCCGGTAAAATGATGCGGACTCTTTATGAAAAGAATCTGGCAGCGGGTGTTGAATTCAGGTGGCAGTCGCAGGCAGAAAGTATGGATCAGGACAATGGAGTGCTGATTTTGGAAAATGGAATTGAGCTTAAAGGCGAGCAGCTGGCTGTAGCTACTAACTCATTCACATCAACCCTTCTCGATGATATTGATATAAAGCCCGGCCGTGGATTCGTGTTTGTGACAAAACCCATATCGGATCTACAGTGGAAAGGCACTTATCACTTTGACTGTGGCTACTATTATTTCCGGGGAGTGGAAGGGGATCGGTTTCTCCTCGGGGGAGCCCGAAGTTTAGACATTGATGTTGAAACAACAACTGAGTTTGGGACGAACCAAAAAATAAAAAAAAGCCTTATATCATTCGCAAACGATGTTTTAAGGCTTCCCGAGGGTTGGGAGATTGATACGGAATGGTCGGGAATTATGGGTTTCACGAGCACCAAAAGCCCAATGTTACAGCGCATCAATGGTAAGACATTGGTGGTAGCCGGCCTCAGTGGAATGGGAGTGGCTTTAGGTATGCAGCTGGGCAAAGAAGCCGCAGAAGTGATGAAGTGACCAAAAAAATATCACTATATCACCCCATCACTATTCACTTCGTTTTAGCCGTCATGATATCTTTCCATTCTGTGGTATATCTTTTACTCAGATAATTTTGATTCATTTTCCAATTTGCCTCTTCGCTGTTTTTTCGATGTTGCCCCGTTGCGGCAAAGGCAGCGGTGTTCCTGCCGTGGCGTGTGTTAATCTGATCTATGCAATTCATTAAGTGAAACTGCTTTTGCGTATATAATTCGGGATCAAATAAGTCCATTTGTACTTCGCTGTGGGGTACAATCCCGGTTAACATTACCGCTGCTTTTTTGTACTTGGTGTCCGGTTCGAATACCGATTTTGAAATGGCCATTCCGGCTTGAATCATAGTTGGGGTGTGAGCGGTAGGAACCTGGAAAAAGTGGCCGCCACCATATTTATACTTACCCTTCAGGTTGTCGTAGCGGTCTCCAATCAGTGTAACATGCATGCAGGATGCCACGCTTTTCTGGGCACGCAGCTTTTCACCGGCACGACTTATGTACGTGGCTACCGCTTCCTGAATGGGTTCCAGGTTGTACAGGGGCTTCCCAAACATGCGGGAGGTAAGAATGCCTTTACGGGAATCGAGAGCATCACTTAGTTTCATGCAGGGGAGTCCGTTGAGCTCCAGCACCGTTCGGAGTCCCGTCACATTCAGGTGCTTTCGGACCCATCGTTTATAATCGACTTTCTGTTTAAGATCGTAGGCGGTCTTTACGTCAAACCGGTTTAAGCGGATCGTGAGTCCATGCCCGATTCCCCACACTTTTTGCAACGGCATGTTTTTCAGGATTTGATCTGCGACGGGGTTATCACATAAGCTCAGAACACCATTATAAACGGCATTTCTCTTCGCTGTTTCATTAGCGATTTTGGCCAGTGTTTTACTCGGGGCAATACCTACGGAAACCGGAATTCCCGTCCACCGATAAACAGTTTCCTTAATGTGACGCCCATACTCCTCTAAATCAGAAAAGGTGTTGGTGGAAACTTCCGCAAATGCTTCATCAATACTGTACACCTCAATATCGTGTGTGAGGTGTCGCAAGGTTTCCATGACCCGGTTCGACATATCTCCATACAGTGGATAGTTCGAAGAACGGACGGTCACATTCTTTTCCCTGAAATATGTACGGTACTTAAATTCCGGTGCCCCCATCGGGATGTCGAGGGCTTTAGCCTCCTCGGATCGGGCAATTACGCAGCCGTCATTATTGGAGAGTATTACAATCGGCTTACCTTCCAGAGAAGGGTTGAACGCGCGTTCGCACGAGGCATAAAAGTTATTACAGTCAATCATTGCATAAGCAATGGAGCTTCGGTTATTGAAATTCTCGAGGTTCAGGATCATACTTCATAACGGTGAATGACGTGAGTGATTACTCCCCAAATGAGCCAGTTGGTATCGGGGTGAATGGTGATCGGTTCAAACCGGGAATCATCAGAAATTAAAAATAGCCGCGACCCTCTCTTAACCAGCCTTCTGATTACGGGCTCCTCTTCGATCGCGGCTATCACAATATTTCCATCTGATGGATGTACGGATCGGTCCACCACAAGGATGTCTCCATCCTGCACCCCCGATGCCTTCATCGCGTTTCCTTCAGCTCGCACATAAAACGTGGCGGCAGGGCGATGCACAATCAATTCTTCCAGGTCCAGCGGTTTTTGGAGATGATCGGCCGCCGGAGATACAAATCCGGTCTCCGCTTTTTGCGAAAGTTTTACCTCGTTTCGCTGTTTTTTGGCCGACCCTCCCTGGTAAATTTTTAGTCCCTCCATACGCACCTCTTTGCTTACATATATTATATGTGTAAAATATGTGTATCACTGGAAAGAGTAAACTATTATCTCAAAAATTTAGTTTGCTAATCGGAAATCAGGATACAATATTAGCGTAAATCAAAAGGGCAGTATGGATTGGCTTTACTTAATCGGATTTATAGGCGTGGGTTTCGCGGGGATGGAAATTGTTTCGTATTGTGTGCACCGGTGGTTATTTCACGGGATTCTATGGAACATTCACGAGTCGCATCACAAACCGAACCATGGATTGTTTGAACTGAATGACATTTTTTCGCTGTTTTTTGCCGGTGTTTCCATTTGGTTGATGGTAGATGGGTCCACCACTATGTTTACGTCGCCGGCATTCGGGATTGGGGCAGGTGTTGCGGTTTACGGAGTGTTGTATTTTATCATTCACGACCTCTTTGCTCATAAAAGATTTGTGCCCTTCAGCAGTGATAATAAAATTATGAAGCTGATCCGGCGGGCTCACCAAAGGCACCATCAGGATGTGGGCAAAGAGGGGCATGAGCCGTATGGACTGTTTCTCTTTCCTTATGATGAATACCCGGAGCGGAAGCGCAAGTTTGACCGGTAATGAACATTAGAATTCCCCAGGGCTGAACCCCATAATTGTAACGGAAAAGATCTGTATAACAATGATGTGCCGGATTTAATGCACCATGTATTCCGGTTCACAAGCCCGCCGTTTATGGCTGCGGCTTAACCTACAGTAAACTGCTCTTTCAAGGCTTTCATCTGCTTAAAATGTCTGCGTTGGTGGGCATCCTGAACGCCAAAGCAGGCTGTCAAAGACATGGGCACAAATTTGATAATAGGATTGCGGGTTTTTATCCGGTCCAGATTTAGCTGTTCCAACTTGGCTTTTTTGATTAAGTGAATGAATTCGTCTTGAAGGGCAAGAAAATCAGACAGTACTTCTTCCCGATTAATCTCATCCACATTTTTCGGTTCAAAAGGTTTAACGGTAGGGACTGCACGGTTGTATTGAGGACTTACAATATGTATAAACCACCGAAAGAGGAAGTTGGGGGCAAAGGGCTCACCGCCTTTCGCTAAATCTTCATCCGGCCTGTTGAGTCCTTTTTTGATTTGCGGCAAATATTCATTTCCGGCCTGTAATAGATGGTTCAATATTTCGCCCATGCACCATTTATCTTCATTCGGCTTGCGTAGAAATACATCATTATCTACGCTTTGAAGTAGATCTTCGGCCGTTATTTTTGCCTGTTCAAAAGCACCTGAAAAATAATCATAGGTGTAGGATGAGTTTTTCATATCAGAAAAGTTATTGAGGTAAAAGATTCCAAAACAAACAGATTTAGGATTTCATCTGATGCCGGAATCCACTTTATTTGGAACATCAATTTCATCAAAGTATAGAATCATGCATTCACAAAAAAATCGTTTGTTTCTCATTGTAATTGCCGCTCTTCTTTTTCCGGTTTGGGCTACGGCTCAGGGGGTTTTGAGTTTCGAAGATGTTATGAAATTCGAAGACATCGGCTCCATAGAACTGTCAGCAAATGGCGACTGGGTTGCTTATGAAGTGTGGCCCGATCGTGGTGATGGCCGGGTGGAGGTGAAAAGCACAAACGGACGGAATACCTACTCTATCACTTTAGGTGCATCGCCCGAAATCACACAAAACGGGACCTGGGTAGCTGCTTTCCGGAAGGTACCCCTGGCGGAAGAACTTAAATCCGACAAGAATAAACCGAAACAAGGGCTGTCTTTACTTTCCACAAGCGATGGCTCGATCACGGAGTTTGACAGTGTTCGTTCTTTTGCTTTTTCAGAAGATGGAAGCTGGCTTGCCATTCAGCATCATCAGTCTAAAGAAGTGGAAGACCTCAAATCAGGGAATAAGAAGTTAGGTACAGAGGTTACGCTCTGGAACACCGAATCAGGCTCTGCTTTCTCTTTACCGTTTGTACGGGAAATGGAGTTCGACAGCCTTTCCAATTACCTGGCCTATTCTGTGGTGGATACCTCTGACGGTGAAAACGGACTGTATGTTTTTAATTTAAATGATCAGGATTCCCGGGCTATTGACCTGGTGGAAAACGGATTATACGGAAACCTGACCTGGGACTATGACCTGCAAAAACTGGCATTCACCAAAGCTACGTATGACACTTCCTTTGTTGAAAGTAATGCTTCGGTTCATATCTGGAATGCACAAAATGAGGAGTTGTCCACGCTGCTGAATGCCGAAGCCGGGAACGAGGGATATGTGTTGCGATCTAACAACGAACTCACTTTTACTAATGATGGGCAACGACTGTTTTTTGGCTTTATGAATGCCGAAATGGCGGCGCTGGATACCAGGAAAGATGATGCTGAAGATGATGAAATAGATATCTACGACGTGGATGATATCATTGAAGATCGAGGGCTGGATATCTGGCATGGAGATGACCCCCGAATCAAAACGCATGAAAAAGTTTCCTGGAATGCCACAAGAAATCATTTGTACATGGCGGTGTATCATCTTGATAAAGAAGAGTGGGTGCAGCTGGCTGATCATGAAATGCCGGAAATTGATATAGCTCATAACCCAAATGTGGTATTGGGAAGTTCTCAGGTTCCGTACATGAAAGAAATGACCTGGGAAGGTTTTTTCAACGATTGGTACTATGTAAATCTGGAAACCGGAAAGCGTACGTTGATTGGGAAGAAATTTTCGGAAGGGGTTAGCCTTTCGCCTGGCGGTACGTTTGCAGCATTTTATGTGAACAAGCACTGGAATCTGCTTGATATCGAAAAGGGGGTAACCCGGAATATTACCGCAAACCTGGAAGTGCCATTCTATAACGAAGATCATGACTACCCATCCCGGGTGCCCGATTACGGTATCGCCGGTTGGGTTGAAGATGATCGTGCTGTAATGATTTATGACAAGTACGACATCTGGAGATTTCCAACCGATTTCAGTGAGCCCGTCTCTATTACCGATGGGGCCGGCCGGGAAGCCAAACGGATTTTCCGCATAGAAAGAATGGATAAGGATTGGGGGGAACCGTATGCCAATAATGAGGAGTTATTGCTGACTTCCTATCACGACCTGAAGAAGAATTTCGGATTTTACTCAGCTAAAGTGAATCGAACAGGTGTCAGTCGGCTACTGGAAGAGGATAAGAAATTTACTTTTGTGGATAAAGCGGAGGATGCGAATACGATATTGTACAAACGGGAAGCCTACGATGAATTTCCCAATATCTGGGTAGCTAACAACCGGCAGTTTAAACGAAAAAGTAAGCTGACCAATCTTCATGAAGACCTCCATAAAAAATGGAATTGGGGGAAAGCTGAGCTCATCGACTGGTTAAGCTTGGATGGAAAGTATATTCAGGGTGTGGTCATTAAGCCGGATAATTATGATCCTGATAAGCGGTATCCGATTATGACGTATTACTATCGGTTTTTTACCGATCGCTTGCATGATTTCAATGAGCCGAAGACCAATCACCGCCCGGTTTTTGCTCAATATGTGAGTGACGAATACGTCGTTTTTCTTCCTGATATTCGTTTTGAAATTGGTCGTCCGGGCTTTGCGGCAACCAAGAGTCTGGTGCCCGGCATACAGAAATTGATTGAGATGGGTATCGCTGATGAGGATAAGCTTGGTCTTCATGGCCATTCCTGGAGTGGTTACCAAACGGCCTTTATGGTTACCCAAACCGATATTTTTGATGCCGCTGTTTCCGGTGCACCGGTAAGTAATATGACCAGTGCGTATAGTGGTATCCGCTGGGGATCAGGGCTTGCACGGCAGTTTCAATACGAACGAACTCAAAGCCGGATTGGTCAAAGCCTGATAGAAGCTCCTGAAAAATACATTGAAAACTCACCGGTGTTTTTTGCGGATAAAATCACCACTCCGATGCTCATCATGCACGGAGATGCTGATGGCGCCGTTCCGTGGTATCAAAGTATTGAGATGTATCTGGCTATGCGACGCTACAACAAGGATGTAGTATTTCTTCAGTATCATGATGAACCGCATCATCCTCAAAAATTTTCCAATAAACTGGATTACGCTATTCGGATGAAAGAGTATTTCGACTATTATCTGAAAGGGGAAGGGGAACCGGAATGGATTATAAAAGGAGAAGCATACATGGGAGATTAGAAATTTGAAATTATGAATGTTGGATTACAGTGATTCAACAGTCATAATTCAAAATCTCCGCCCCATTCAGAAATGAATTGATCAACGAATTCTTTCATAAACTGATGGCGCTTTTCCGCTTCTTTTCTTCCGGCTTGGGTGTTCATCCGGTCTTTAAGCAGAAACAGCTTCTCATAAAAATGATTGAGGGTTGGTCCGGTGCTTTTCTTGTAGGCTTCAAAACTACTGTGGCTCTCAGGCTTAATTTCCGGGTTGTATAGTTCGCGGCCTTTATATCCGCCATAAGCAAAAGCCCTCGCAATCCCGATGGCGCCTAAAGCATCCAGCCGGTCAGCATCCTGCACTACTTTCCCTTCGATAGTATCCATCTTCGTTTCAACTTCAGCGCCTTTAAAGGATACATCACGGATGATGATGCATACCCGGTTGATGATGGATTCTTCCACACCAATATTTTCCAGCCAATTTCGGGCAGTGGCCGGCCCGATTTCCTCATCCCCGTCATGAAACTTATGATCAGCAATGTCATGCAGTAAGGCTGCCAGTTCCACGATAAAAAGATCAGCATCTTCAATCTTTGCCAGCTGAAGTGCCGTGTTTCTTACCCGGTGTATGTGCCACCAATCGTGACCGGTTCCTTCACCCTGCAATTTCTTTCTTACGTACTCTTCTGTTTTTTCAATGATTTCTGAATCCATGGTCAAAAATTCATGCATGAACAAAGTCCTTCAATTACATTTATTTTGAGGGAGTCGATTCGGGAAAGAGAAGCTTCCACGTTTTCCTTTTCTATTTTTCCCTCTCGCAGCAGTTGTTGGATGATGCCTATTGCCCGTTTAGCTATTTGTTCATCATAAGCGTGATTATTGCCCAAAACCAGTATATCTACCCCTGCATTAATGGCCTGTTGAAGGGCATTTTCCAGGCTGTACTTGCTGGTGATGATGGGTTTTTGAAGATCATCAGAAAGTATAACACCATCATAACCGAGGGAATCACGAAGTAATCCTGTGATCGTTTTTTCGGACAGGGTTCCGGGCCATACGGAATCAATATTGGCATTGAAGCTGTGTGCGGTCATGATTCCCCAAACGTCCCGATCTGATGAAAGAAGGGCACGATAAGGCTGCAGGAAATCATCCGTCCAAACATCAGTTACGTCATTTATCGAATCCGAGGGGTGATAATCGCTGCTGTAACCCGGAAAATACTTGGGTACGCTGAAGAGTAATTCCTTGTCATATTCGTCAAGAATGTGGCTCGCTTGCTGCGTTACCACATCGGGATCAGAAGAAATAATCTCCGGATTTGGTGCTTGATTTGAGGGGGGCTGTAAATCCAAACGAGGATTGAAATTGGTGTTGAGGCTAAGAACCGTAAATTCCTGAGCATATTTCCTGGAATAAGAAACGGACGATGCTGAATCCTGAAGAAAACCTTCTTTTAATTCCTCTGAGTCATTATATAAACTATTGAGCGGTGACTGGAAGCCGCCATCCTGATGAACAGCGATTATTGGTGAAATGGGAGCGTATGCAATCAGATCGCTGGAAAGTTTGAGCAGTTGGTCTTGCGACTCAATATTTCTCCCAAAACTCTCAAGTTCATAATCATAGTCATACAGAACGACCCCGCCGATATTTAACTCCTTCAGATCTTTTACTATCGGGTGATTGTCGTCAATTTCTGTACCACGGAAACCCACAACAAGCATTTGTCCCAGTCTTTTTGAATCGATGACTTCTTCTTGTTGTGGGGCCTTTTGCTGGCACCCTGTGAGTGTGGACAGGATTATCAGAATGGGGAAAAGTCGGATCATCAGTTCATTTGGTTTTTATATTCGGATAGTAAACTGTCTAAAACAGGTATGAAATTAAAGGAGGGACGAACATCGTTATATCGGGCAATTTCCCCATTCGGATCAACTAAAATATAGAACGGAATTCCACCCCCTTTATAGGCTTTGAAGGTCTTTTCATCAAACCCATTGCCTCCGTAAAGCTGAACCCATGGGAGTTCCAGTCGCTTAATATCCTGCACCCAAACCAAGCTGTCGGCTTCGTTGGAAATCCCGATGATTTCGAGTTCATCACGTGAGTAATTGGCGTAGATGTCTTTCATGTAGGAAAACTCTTCCAGGCAAGGCTGGCACCATCCCGCCCAAAAATCGAGCAGTACAAACTTACCCCGGTAATCTTTCATAGTATGGATATTTCCATCTATATCTGGCAGGGAAAACGGAACTGCCGGCTGGCCCGGGGAAACTGATTTGATTTCATTGTAGAAGTAAGTGAGAAATTCTGTGTACTCAGGATAACCAGAAAACTCTTCCAGGTAGGCTTCATAACTTGGAGTTGCCGATTCCAAATCCTGCTCTCCAATTCGTTCTGCAACCAGATACATTCGGGCGTGAGCCATTGCATCACGACTTTCTATATGGTCTAACACCTGAAGGCGTTTCTCATTCAGTTCCTCATAGGCCAATCGTTTGATATCGTATTCAGACAAATCTTGCCCGTAAGCAGACTTAACGCTGTCGTAAATGCCAAAAGTGCGAGCGTAATAGTGGGCAAAGTCACGTATTCCTGCTCGCTGGGCCTTCAGTGATTCTATGGTGAAAAAATTGAGGGAATCGGCCAAAGAAAAAACGTGCTCTCTGGCAGAATCAGCATCAAAACTTTCATTGAACCGCTGATTGTATTCAATAGACCGGACAGCAAATACAAGGTGCTCGCCGATTGCTTTCAGGTAATAATCATGCAGTGGCGTGCCGGAAAGGTGCTTTTCAGCAATTTGGTATTTTCTTTCACTCAGCTTAAGCAGGGTGTTTTCTTCTCCAACCTTAATCTTTTCTTCCTCAAGGGGAATTTGTGTCTCGATTTCTTCAGTCTCAGTCAGGTAGCGATTATATCGTTCACCCCAAGATTCGGGATAGCCTTCCACGCGTACATTTTCAGGGAATGCAGCGCGCTGTATGGTAATTTCTAAATCAGCTTCGGGGGATAAGACAAGGGGATAGGATTCATCGTTTATCTGCAAAGTGCGAAGGTGCCGGGAGGATACAGGAGTGGTAAACGAAAAAGAGCCTTGATCGGATACTTTCAGGGTATCTCTTATCATCGGGGAATATTTGTAATGAACAGGTTGTTGCTGAATGATGAGGTCGGCATCCCCGAGGTAATCGATGCTTCCCTGTATGGTTACTTGGTTATTCCCACAGGAGACAAAGACAAGTGCAATGATTGTTAAATATTTGAATGGATTGGCAGAGGGCATGGAAGTCCAATAATTAAAATCGTTTAATATTCTTACTGATTAAGGAAAATACTGTAACATTATTGTGTGAGATACTCTTCTAAATAAAAGAAGTAAAGAGCGAAATAACTTTTTTAAAAAAAAATTGAAAAAAATGTGTAACAAAGGACGATCAACTTACTCTTGTCAGAGATAATTTGATATGGGTAGTACAAATGACGGCAATTACGTGCTATATGAGGTATAAAGGCGGTAAATTTTCGAGTTATTTGTTGTTGAACGTTTCATTATCACATCACAGTTAGTAATCACAACTATTATAATAACGAAAATGATAGAAAGTAAGATTAATAAAGAATTAGAGAGGAAGATTGATCTGTATGTAAACGGTCGGCTTGATGCTGAGCAGGTTGATGAATTGTGGTCTGAGCTTATTCAGGATGAATATTACATGGACTATATGAAAAGCGTTGCCAACTTAAAGGCCGTTATCGACCGTAAGCAAGCAGCAAAACCATCTTCCAAAGTACACTCTTTCCGAAAAGTTGCCCAATATGCTGCGGCAGCTGCTGTAATTTTGATAGCATCGGTAGTAGGGGTGTTAAATATGAATCCTTCCGGTGACTTCTCGGTAAGCCCGATAGCACAGATTGGATTAGATGTTGTTAGGGATGCTGAAGGGGTTTCTGCTACTGTTACCAGCGATGTAATTCGAAGAGCTATTCGTTTGGCTACCGATGGGGAGGTTCAGGAAGCGATTTCATTACTCCAATCCGAACTGGAAGAAGTCAAAGAGCCACAACTAAAAGCTGAAATTGCACTGAGTTTAGGTTCAATTCAGTATAACAACGGCAATTATTCATCCTCTATCGAAAATTTCAAAATAGTTACTGCGCAAGAAAACATAGAAGTACTTACTCTTGAAAAAGGCTACTGGTTTTTAGGTAACACGTATTTCCAATTAGATCGTCTTGAGGAAGCGGGAGATGCCTTCCAAAAAGCCTATGAACTCAATGGCGCTTACAGCCGAGTCGCAAAAACATATGTGGATGCGCTGGAAAACGTGAGCAGATAACAAAAAACTTGTTAATGACCCTTTATAATTAGAAAAAGCTACTAAATAAAAAAGGCACTTGCATATAATGTAAGCGCCTTTTTTATGTTCAGAAGTAAACATAAGTTTACTGATTAACCGCTGCTCTCTTTTCTGTAAGTGATAAATCCGGTTAGCAGACCTGTAAGAGCTAACAGAGAAAAAATTAGGCCGGCATTTGTTGATTTGTTTGTAACCGGCGAAGGATTCCCGATCATCATATAGGCTCCCCAAAAATGCGGATTGGCATTGGCTCTTTTCAATTGGTTGAGTTTTGCTTGCCTGATAGCTTCACTTTTAGTTTCACCTTCATTCAGTAGATCATAAAAGTCGGTAGCAAACTCTGAGGCTACTTTATCATTTACTGACCAGAGGTTCAAAGCCAAGCTTTTAGCGCCGGCATACCTGAGGGCACGACTAATCCCCATAATACCGCTTCCCTGAATGTAACTCCCGGATCCGGAACTGCACGAATTCAGCATAATGAATTCACTGTTCAACGGGGTATCAAACAATTCATAGGCATACAGAGCCTGATCGGACTGTAAGGTATCGGAGTCAGAAGAATTCTTTAAGTAAATGGTGGAGAATAGAGGGTCTTTCTCAGAGACTTCGCTATGCGTGGCAACATGTACCAGCCGGGAAGTGCCTACTTTTTGCTTGAAAATATCTTTAGTGGCAGCATCACCGGTAAATACTTTTTTGTTATTGAAGGATGAAAGTACATTCGTGATGTTGTTTGTTTCTACGGTGGCATAAGGCAGAGATGGTAAATTTGTGCCTTTAAAATTCTGAAAGTCTGAAATGGCAAAGCCTGAAAAGTCAGTTTCTGTAGAGGCAGAAAAAGTACGCCGGTTGCTGTCAAATTCTTTCAGTGATGTAAAATAGCGGAAGTGATAATCTTCAATTAAGTACCGGGTACTGCCAAAACTGATCGGTGAATCTGGTTTTTCAGTGGGCAGAACCTCCAGGGGAATTCGGTAGAGGTAATTATCAGGCACAACCGAAATCTGTTTAATCTGACTCGGGATATCCTTCAGGTCCAGAATCTCGTGAAGCCGGTAAAGCTCAAGCAGGTTTGTGTTTCCTGATGCCAGGTTATCTCCAATTTGAGAAAATAAAGCCTGGCGCTGCTTATCAAAGGTGTAATATTTTATCCTGATTTGGGAGGAAGTCAGGTAACTGACATACAGTTTTGTGCCCACTTCGGTGAAATGAAGCAACAACTCATCTTCATTTAAAGAACGTTGGATTGACCAAATCGGGGGCAAAGGCTCTTCTTTGTCCAGATTTACATCTGCCAGAATTTGATTCCTTACAGCAGAAATACGATCGATTTGAGTGTTTATTTGAAACCGCTCTTCCTGAGTTGCATTCAGGTATTTTTTTCTAAGAGACTGAATACGCTGGTTTAATCTTTTTTCTTCAGCCAATTCCTCTTCAGTAAGCTTGGCTGCTTTAACTAAAGGACTGTTATAGAGCGTAGCGTCATTGATGGTTTTTAGCCGGTCTAAAATTTCCAGTGCTTCGGGGCTTCTGTTATTATCAATAAGCAATTCGACAATTAGCTCAAAAGCATCCAGGTATTCATCCTCTACCGACCAGTACCCTTCCTGTGTGTCGGTATTATTCTTGGCGCGGTCAATCACCTGATCAATGACGGGTAAGAGATTATCTATAGCGGCTCTGTCGTTGCCAGATAAACTAAAGTAGTTCGACTTGACGGTTTGGTATTTAACAGATAATTGAAAATCCATGTTCTCAAGCGAATAGAGCTGTATATCTTCCAGGTTTTTGGCGGCATCTTTGATTTTATTCTGCTTTAAATCAATAGCTGTAAGATTGACTACGGCATCTAAATAATCAGGAGTATCTGAACGGGAAAGGGTTAGTTGCTTTACGTTTTGAAATGTTTGTCTCGCTTCTGTAAGAGAGTCAATTTTGCTCAAAATGGATCCCTTCTCGACAAGCAAATCGATGTAGGTTTCGTAATTCTTCTCGGCTGAAAATATTTGAGAAGCAGTACTTAAATTAGCCAGTGATTTCTCTGCATCTTTATAGTTGTTCCAATAAAAAGAACCTAAGTAGAAATCGATTAATGCCAATTCGATTGTGTCCTGATTTTCAATCGCTACTTCGCGAGCCTTTTCAATGTAATTCAGAGCCGTATTTACATCGTTGATGGAACTGTAGTAGATAAATAAATTTCGGTAGATTTTTAACCGGGTTGTATATTCCTCTATTTCTTGATCTAAAGCTCGTAATTGAAAGGAAATATACTTATTGGATTGACCAAGCTTTAAATAAGTTGCTCCTAAGTTGGTGAAAAGAGAGTATTGTTCTTCTAAGGTCTCTGACTCATTATAGAGCTCTTCATAAATGACTTTCGCCGCTTGATACTTCCCTAAAGAAATTAAGTAGGCTCCTTGCCTTACTTTGATGGAATTTATTTCAGTTTTATTTCCAATAAACATTGCAAGCGGTAAAGAATAATTCCGCTGAAGTTGTAGGGATTTATCATATTTTCCATAGATATAAAAAGTGTAATCAAAAGCACCTAACAGCTTTAATCTATGGATTGAATTTGGCAACCAATTCTGGTTAACAAATTTCTCATAATTTTCTTGAATTACGCCGTACCTGTCAAGTATATAAGCAGTACGAATGACGTTGGAGAGAACGATAGCGAATTCGAGCCCATTGTTTGATGGTTCTGAATTTATATAACCCAGCCAGTTCTCTAATGCGTTTTTTAAATAATTTGTGGAATAATAATTATGGAAATCATTCTCCATCAAAAGTCGAAAATGAATTAAGGGATGTTCATCATAGCCGATGATTGCAGTGGAGACCGTATCTTCACTGTTTATAATTTGCTTAAAGAGATCCGATTCTGTTTTATCCCAAAAAGATTGACTGAGTTCATCCAACTCGTCACAAGAAATTTTATCATAGAACGAAGCTTTTTCAGCCAGGCTTTGTACTGATGATTTTACTATATCAAGCCCCTCACAATTAAGTGAAGCAATCTCGTGAATGGCCCAGCTGTTTAAGCTTACATTTTGACCTTTCTCGATGTTGGAAACATACGCAGCTATCTGTGTCTCGGTTTTTTTGACATAGGTAGTGTCAGAAGAAAAGGGAGCTAAAAAAAGTATTAAATAAAGTAGGATCACAACTAATCATATTATTGAAGTCTTAATGTAAGGAAATCCACTTTATTACCAAGGTTTTTCAACAATAGGCTTCACATCTGCTCCGCCGGAGAACACGCCGTTGTCGGTGGTAGTGGTTTCAATGGCCGGCTGGCTGGAGAGTTCGTCGTTGAGGGAGGCGTCGGTAACCGAAGCACATCCGAACGACAGAGAAACGATAGCGATGAGGGCGAAAAGAGATTTAACAGATTTCATAACAGTAATGGGTTTGTAGTTGATTGAGTTAAGTGGTTATTGGGTGGTGGTGACTACCAGGGTTTTTCAACAATAGGCTTCACATCTGCTCCGCCGGAGAACACGCCGTTGTCGGTGGTAGTGGTTTCAATGGCCGGCTGGCT
>NZ_JAEPPI010000003.1:810893-908621 GCF_017641085.1 Gracilimonas sp.
TGCGGACGTTGGATGCAAAACCATTATTGATGGCCGAACTCGGACAAATCAGGATTTTTCCCTCACAAGTCTCCCGGTCATAGGTTTCATAATTACCCAGATCGATGCCTGCCTCTTCATACACATCACAGAGTTTAAACCCGGCGCCATGTATTTGCATGGGATGATTCAAATCCTTCACCAAATGCATGATTTCCTGCGCCTTGCCGAGATTATATGCCAGAAAGACCGGAGTATAACCTTCATCCAAAGCAGATTGAGCAAAGCCGGTGATTTCAGCATTCAGCTCTTCATAATCAGCCCAGCGGTACACGGGCAGACTGAAGGTTGCCTCGGTTATAAAGCTGTCGATTTGAGCATCGGGGAGTTCGAAGCCTTCGGTGGCGGGAGAGGGTGGAGTTCGGTAATCGCCGGTGTAGAGCAGGTTGCCAAAATCGCTTTCCACAAAGGTCATGGCGGAGCCGAGTATATGTCCGGCCGGGTAGAAGGTAACCCTGGTGTTCTCAGTTTCTATAGATAGCTTAAATGGTAGTTCCTGCACCCCGTACTTGGCTCCCCGAAGTTTCATGAACTTTTTAGTAGGTGCAGTCGCATACACCGCTTCGGCATTGGAGCTCCATGGAATGTGATCAGCGTGGCCGTGAGATACAAATACATGCTCTGCCTGTTTGCCGCTATAATCCAGCCCGATACCCAGCTGGGGCAGCAGTATTCCATGATTTCCGGCTTTGATGATTTTGAGCATGTGTTTTGTTTAGTCATTCTGAGCGAAAGCGAAGAATCTTCACAAGTTGTTCAAGTTAAGATCCTTCGGAGGTATCCTCAGGATGACCTGTCAAATGCTTTTTTCTTAAAAAAGTCGTCCCGGTTAATCCTGAATCTCCTCTTAACCCACTGGAGTTCCAGTTCCTCCATACACTAAACTAAGAAGAGCGGGTGACAGTTCGTGGCAGGGTGCTTTCTGTTTTTCTTGTCAGGAATTGTGATGTATGAATATTGAGACAGGTAAAAAACCAATCACTTCAGCTAAATCCTTATTGCGCTTGTTTCCCGGAATTCTTAGATAGGGTACAACTTTAATAAATACTTCTTTTATGAATCGTATTGTTGCTACTGCACTTCTTATTGCCGGCGGACTTCTTCTTTATTTTGGATATCAGGAATACAACTCGTTCGGTTCAGAACTTGATCAGGCCTTTGGCGGGTCTGGTTCTACCAATGCCATTATTATGCTGGTGGTTGGAGTTGTTGCCGTTATCCTGGGTGGGGCGAGGCTGGTAAAGAAGAAGTAGCTGAAAAGAACTTCATGGGGCCTTTCTGCAACCGCCTGACCCTATCTCTGTCTCTTTCCCTAACGCACTTTGTGAATAAGATGTTGGCTGGTCTATGCCTTAGATTTCAATCAGTGTCCTTGCTGAAACGGAAGGTATGCGCCAGGGAAAGAGGACGCATGACTTAGTTATGATGTTGAAGTCTATTTTCGGAAGGAGACTTAACTTTTCTATTATCTTCATCAAAAAAATTATATGAATATTACCATCCGAAGAGAAACCAAAGCTGACTATTCTGATGTATTTGAGCTTATCAAAAAGGCTTTCGAAGGAGAGGAGTACAGCGATCAAACCGAACACCTGTTGGTGGAGCGGCTTCGGGGCTCTGAGGCATTCATCCCGGAGTTGTCCCTGGTGGCTGAATGGGAAAATGAAATTGTTGGTCATATCTTGTTTACACGAATTCTAATCAAAAGTGAAAAAGAGGAGTGGGAGTCGTTGGCTCTGGCCCCGGTTACCGTTCTGCCGAACTATCAGGGAAAAGGGATTGGCGGTCAGCTGATCAAAGCCGGGCATAAGGCTGCACGGGATGCGGGTTTTACTTCCGTTATTTTAGTAGGTCATGCCGGATATTATCCCCGCTTCGGTTATCGTCCCTGTATGGACTTTGATATCAGCCTTCCTTTCGATATACCACCCGAAAACTGCATGGCTATTGAGCTTGAACCGGGTGCCCTTAAGGATGTTCATGGGGTTGTGGAGTATCCTTCTGAATTCTATAACTGAGCCTTTTAAATTACTTTATTCGTATCAGGGGTTAAACCGCATAGTACATAGCTGCTTCCCAAAATAGTGGCTGATAATTTTAGTAAAGGGACTTAACCCAACTCATAAAATCTTGCAAATTGACTCTCAAAGCTTTTCTTATTTTTTTAGGAGAAACAAATTCGGAGGTATAATGAGTATTATGGTATTGAATAATATGGGCATACTGCTTTTGACAGGAGTATTAAAAGAGGCTCAAATATACAGTGACATGCCACCGGAAATTAACTATACGATCCCGGAGCTGATCATTTCAGCTTTCATGCTTGTTATCTGTATTTATGCATTGTTTAAACTGTTTACACAACCAAGAGTTAAAGGTGATTTTAAGCTAATGCGCTGTCCGGAATGCGGTGAAGAACCCTATAAAATCTGGAAATGGTCAGGCCCGGGAGTCGATTTCAAAAAACGTATGCAGGGATTTATGACATGTATCCACTGCGGAAGTTATCTGAGAAAGATTCACAGCAGGGTATTTTATACATGTATTTTTGTAATGTCACTTTCTTATCTCATTATTTTTAGTATCCCGCTCTATCTCTCGTTTGAATCACAGCTCGGTCTTATCCTTTCAATTTTTGCTGTATTCGGCGGATTAATGGTAATCAGTTCGTTAATAGCTCTGTATTTACTGATAGCAAGAACCCGCTTCGTTCAGGTAGTAGCAAAGGATTAATAATTAGCCCTGCCTAGGTATATCGGCCTTCATCTAAAATTCATATACCGGATTATTTTTAATAGTAACCAATCTTTTATATAGACAGGAGGTCGTCATGAAAGTTTTAGTCGTAGGCGGTAATTTTGCCGGTTCAACAGCTGCACTTGAAATCAAACGGAAACTTGGAGATGAAGTTGAGGTCACGCTGATTGATCGCAATCCCGATTTCCTGTATATCCCATCCCTGATCTGGGTACCAACCGGTCGCAGAGAAATTTCAGACATTTCAATTTCCAGAAAAGAAGTTTTGGAAAAAAGAGGGGTGAAATTTGTCCTGGATACCGCCACAAGAATTGATACAGAAGCAGAAGTGGTGTACACAGAACACGGAGAGTTCCCCCTATGATCACCTGATTATAGCTACCGGACCAAAAGTTCGTTTCGATGCCGTACCCGGACTTAAAGAACATGGCTTGTACATCGGAACTCCAACGGGAGCCATGAAGACCCGCGAAAAGCTCGAAGAGTTCGTGAAGAATCCTGGCCCGATTGTAGTTGGGGCAACACAGGGAGCCGGTTGTATGGGAGCCGCCTATGAATTTCTATTCAACCTTGAAAAATGGTTGCGGGATAAGAAAATCAGGAAGAAAGTAGATCTTCACTGGATAACTCCGGAGCCATTTCTTGGACATTTTGGTATTGAAGGAATGCCGGGTGGTGAAACTATGCTTCGCAAATTTATGGACATGTTTCACATAACCTATCATACTGAGGTGGGCGTCAAAGAAGTATTTGAAGATGCTGTTGAACTGTCGGATGGAACCAGAATTGAGTCTCGCTTTACCATGCTCATGCCTCCGTTTACCAGAGTTGACCTGATTGAAAAATCCCAAAGCCTGAATGCCGGCGAAAATGGATTCATCCCGACTTTACCTACTTACAGGCACGAAACCATTGAGAATGTATGGGCAGCCGGATTAGCTGTAAATGTTACTGCGCCTTTCCAGCCCGGTAAAATTCCATTTAGTGTACCTAAAACAGGATATCCGAGTGATGTGACCGGTAAAATAGTAGCTAACAATGTGGTGAATGTGATCCGTGGTATCGATGAACAGGAAGAAAAGCCATGGGGCAAAATTGCCGGCTTATGCGTAATGGATGCAGGTGAGAAAGAAGTGCTGATTTTCAGTAACACGCTGTTCAAACCACGCAAAATTGCCATCATGATCCCGAATGTCCTCTTCGATTTCACCAAAGTATTCCTGGAAAAATATTTCCTCTGGAAACTGCGGCACGGGTATTCATACTTGCCATGATGTTGTCGACTTCGCCGATCGCTAATCGGTCTATCGATCATTCATAAATCTAATTAATTGCGATTGACCGGTTAACCGGATGATCGATTTTTGAAGTGATAGAGAACTACTCTTCTTCCGGAGCCTTGGGCATTTCCTTGTCTTCTTTGGGGAAGAATATGGAGGCGGCGATCGAAGCGATCAGAGCTGAGCCAACAAAACCTAATGCCCAGGGAGTGGGAACGTGGTAGAATTCGGCGATCAGCATTTTTATTCCTACAAAAGATAGGATGGCTGCCAACCCGTAGTGCAGGTAATGGAAAAGCTTCATTACTCCGTTTAAGGCAAAGTAAAGTGCACGCAAGCCTAAAATAGCGAAGGCGTTGGAGCTGTACACTAAAAACTCGTCGGTGGTTATGGCGAGGATGGCCGGGATGGAGTCGATGGCGAAAACCACATCGGTGGTTTCAATCACAATAAGCACAACGAAAAGCGGGGTAGCCATCAGTTTGCCATCAACGCGGGTGAGGAAATGAGGGCCATCAAATTTATTGGTAACGGGAATAAATTTGCGGGTTAGTTTTAACAACGGATTGCGCTCGGGGTGCACTTCTTTCTCCATCTCAAATGCCATTTTGATTCCGGTGTACACCAGAAAGGCACCGAAAATATATACGATCCACTCAAAGCGTTCGATAAGAGCTACACCTAAAAAGATGAACAGAAAGCGAAGCACGAGTGCCCCGAAAATTCCCCAAAAAAGTACTTTATGCTGGTATTTAGCCGGTACACCGAAATAGGAGAAAACAAGGATAAATACGAAGATATTATCCACGCTGAGGGATTTTTCAATCAGGTAGCCGGTGAAGTAGTCGAGGGAGCTGGCCGGATCCATATAGAAGTAAATCCCAACTCCGAAAACACAAGCCAGGAAAATCCAGACTCCCGTCCAGATCAGTGATTCCTTAATGGTGATCTCGTGTTCATTGCGATTGAAGACCATCAGGTCCACAATCAGCATAGCTACAATAAAAATATTGAAAATGATCCAGAGCGTTAAGCTGTGTTCCATTATTCAATAACCATCGCTTCTTCCTGAGATTCCAGTTCTTCGGGGATGGATTGCTTGATAAGGTCAGCAAAAGCTTCGATCAGGTTCTTCTTTAAAAACTCGCGGCTGTACACCAATCTTATTTTTCGGGAAGGGATTGGGTCTTCAAATTGCTTAACCACCCCGTTCGCACACTTTGTGTCGTAATCATTCATGGCGAGGTAGGGCATCAGGGTAATTCCAAAGTTTTGTTCTACCAGTCGCTTGAGTGTTTCAAGGTTGCCGCTTTCAAAAATGATGGGTGCTTTATTCAGCTTCTCGTTGTTCTGCTTGCAAATTTTGATGGTCTGATCCCGGAAGCAATGTCCTTCGTTTAGTAACCAAAGATCTTCTTTGTACAGGTCATCAATGCATAGCTTGTCTTTTTTGGCCAGTTCATGATCCACACTTACATAACCCAGAAAAGGCTCCAGAAACAAGTCTTTCTCATACATATGCTTATCGGTAGGCGTGGCTATGATGCCTACATCAAAATAGTCTTCATTGAGGCCTTTCAGGACTTCGGCGGTCAACGCTTCTTCAAAGATAAGTTCAACTTCAGGATAGGTATCCACAAAAGACTTCAGGAAAAGGGGAACCAGATAGGGAGCTATGGTTGGGATAATACCTACCCGAAATGTGCCTTTCAGGTTATCGCCCTGAACGGCAACCATATCTTCAATATGTTTGGCACCGCTTAAGATCAGCTTGGCCTGCTCAATAATTTCTTCCCCCATTGCGGTAGGAACTACCGGTGTTTTTGAGCGGTCAAAAATAAGTACGCCCAATTCATCCTCCAGCTTTTGAATTTGCATGCTGAGAGTAGGCTGGGTGATATAGATTTTTTGAGCTGCAGTGGCAAAGTGCCGGTGTTTGTCAACAGCAACGATGTATGAGAGCTGGGTTAAGGTCATATTCTTTGTATAATAATTGAACTCTAAGGTAAAGAAACCTTTTTATAATATTAGCAGACCTAAAATAGAACATTAAATACAAAAAGGTAGATTTGTGAAGAAACATATTTTCTTATCCGGGCGTGTTCAGGGGGTAGGCTTTCGGCATTTCACAAAAACCAAAGCCCGTTCGATTGGGGTAAAAGGCTGGGTCAGGAACCTTCCGGACGGTCGCGTCGAAGCCGTGTTCGAAGGAGATGAGAAGCTTGTAGATCAGCTCATCGAGAAGTGCAAAAAAGGCCCGCGCTCAGCGTATGTGCAAAGCATTGATGTGGAAGAGGAGAAAAGTGATGAATCATATACATCTTTTGACGTGAAGTTTTAAAAATTGTGGAAAACCCGTTGGCAACTTGGTCGGTTTTGCTCGGGCAAGAATTGTATATTCATCCTGAAGTTTTACCCGAAGCTAATGCACGTATATGTATCTGATATTTGATACCGAGACCACCGGTTTACCGAACGACTTTTCTGCTCCCATCACCGATTTGGATAACTGGCCCCGGTTGGTTCAGCTTGCTTGGCAACTTCACGATCATACCGGAAAGCTTATCAACAGTGGTAACTATATCGTGAAGCCGGAAGGGTTTACCATTCCTTTCAACTCAGAAAAAATTCACGGCATCTCCACCGAGCGGGCAAATGAAGAAGGGGTGGATCTTGAGTTTGTGCTGAAAGAGTTTTCGAAGGATATCAACAAAGCGCATTTTCTGATCGGGCATAATGTCAGTTTTGATGAGAAGATTATGGGGGCGGAATACCTTCGGAAGAAAATTCCATCTGCCATTATCGACAAGCCCAAGATTGATACCAAAGATGACGGTACGGATGTAGCTAAAATCGAGGGTGGACGCGGGGGTAATTACAAATGGCCGTCGTTGGGGGAATTGCATCATGCTTTATTTGATAAAGGCTTTGAAGACGCCCACGATGCCGCCGCTGATGTAGAGGCTACCGCCCGTTGTTTCCTGGAGATGGTCAGAATTGGTGCGACCAAGGTCAATTTCCCGATGGATGCGAAGCTGTATGAGTCGTCCCAGAGTTATATAAAACGGGAAGAGTATATTGATCTCGTTTCCCCGTCCCGCTTCAAGACCAAGCAAACCAACGAAGAAAAAGCGGCTCAAAAAAAAAGTGGAGATCAAGACGGAGTTGATGCTGAGCTAATTGAGAAGGCGACTTTTACCCATCTTCACAATCACTCCAAGTTTTCGGTACTTCAGGCAACAGCCGGAATTAAAGAATTAGTAGCCAAAGCTAAGGATGAGGGGATGTCGGCAGTTGGACTGGCCGACCTTGGAAATATGTACGGTGCTTTTGCCTTTGCGGCAGCGGCCCATGCTGCGGATATCAAACCAATTATTGGTTGTGAGTTTTATGTGGTTGAGGACCGGCTTCAGAAGAAATTCACCCGCGATAATAAAGACCGGCGCTATCAAATCCCGATGTTTGCCAAGAACATGAACGGGTATAAAAATCTTTCCAAATTAAGCTCCATTGGTTTTACGGAAGGGTATTACTATAAGTATCCCCGGATTGATAAAGAGGCAATTGCCAAGTATGCGGAAGATATCATCTGCCTGAGTGGAGGAGTGCGGGGCTGGCTGGCCGACCTGATTCTTAACAAAGGGGAAGAGTTTGCCGAGGAAGAATTGCAGTGGTGGATGGATACCTTCGGGGATGATTTTTACCTGGAAGTTTTGAATCACGGTCTGGAAGAAGAAAAACGGGTGAATGAGGTCTTTAAATCTTATTCTGAAAAGTATGGGGTAAAGCTGGTTGCCACGAACAACGTGTTTTACCTGGAAGAAGAAGACGCCAAAGCCCACGATGCCCTGATTTGTATTGATGATGGCGAACTGATGAGCACACCCAAAGGGAGAGGCCGTGGTTACCGTTATGGATTCCCGAATGATGAGTTCTACTTCAAGACGCAGGATCAGATGAAGGAGCTCTTTGTGGACATGCCTTCCGCCATCGAGAGCACTCAGGATATTGTTGATAAAATTGAGCCTATTAAGCTGGAGCGGGATGTGATTCTGCCCAACTTTGAGCTTCCCGAAGGTTTTGATACCGAAGATGCCTACCTGCGCCACCTGACGTATGAAGGAGCCAAGCCACGCTACGAGGAAATGACCGATGAGGTGGAGGAACGTATTGAACTGGAGCTCGGCATTATTCAGGCAATGGGCTTCGCCGGGTACTTCCTGATTGTACAGGATTTTATTGCTGCTGCTCGCGATATGGGCGTTTACGTAGGTCCGGGAAGGGGTTCTGCCGCGGGTTCGGTAGTAGCCTATTGCACCGGGATTACCAATATCGATCCACTGGAGTATGATCTGCTTTTTGAGCGTTTCCTGAACCCGGAACGTGTGTCTATGCCCGATATCGATATTGACTTTGATGATGACGGGCGACAACGGGTCATCGAATATGTGGTAAATAAATACGGCAAAGATCAGGTGGCGCATATCATCACCTTTGGGTCGATGGCAGCACGTTCTTCAGTTCGGGATGTTGCCCGGGTGCTCGACCTTCCGCTGGCCGATGCTGACCGTATCGCTAAACTGGTGCCGGAACGACCCGGAACTTCACTTGATGATGCTTTTGCTGAGGTAAAAGAACTACGCGACATTAGAGATGGAGAAGGACTGGAAGCGGAAACCTTGAGAATGGCTTACGTTTTGGAGGGGTCGGTACGGAATACGGGGATTCATGCTGCCGGTGTTATCATTGCCCCCGATAAACTCACCGAATACATTCCGGTCAGTACGGCCAAAGATGCAGATCTCTATGTAACGCAGTTTGACGGCAGTGTAATCGAAAATGCCGGTATGCTAAAGATGGACTTTTTAGGGCTGAAAACCCTGTCTATTCTGAAAACAGCCATCGGTTATGTGAAAGAGAATTTCGGCAAGGAATACAACCTGGATGACATTCCGCTGGATGATGAAGCCACCTACAAAGTCTTTCAGCAGGGCGGAACGGCCGGGATTTTCCAGTTTGAGAGTGACGGGATGCGCAAGCACCTCAAAAACCTGAAGCCGACCAGCATCAACGACTTGATTGCCATGAACGCCTTGTACCGACCGGGTCCTATGCAGTTCATTCCGGATTACATTGAGCGTAAGCACGGACGGGAGAAAGTAGAATACGATCACGAGGATTTAATCGAGCTGCTGGAACCAACCTATGGGATTATGATCTACCAGGAGCAGATCATGAAGGTAGCACAGCGAATGGGCGGCTACTCACTTGGTGAAGCGGATGTACTCCGCCGAATCATGGGTAAGAAGAAGCCGGAACTCCTTCCGCCTGAGGAAGAGAAGTTTGTTAAGCAGGCGGTTGAGAAAGGATATGATGAGAAAACCGCCAAACAGGTTTTCGACAAGATGGCCATGTTTGCGGGCTACGGATTTAACAAATCTCACTCTGCGGCTTACTCGGTAGTGGCTTATCACACCATGTATTTCAAAGCCAATTATCCGGCTGAGTACATGGCTGCGGTGATGACACACAATATGAGTAACATCGATAAGGTGTCGGCTTTTATTGAAGAGTGCCAGCGCATGAACATCCCCGTTGATCCTCCGAACATCAACACGGCGTGGGGTAAATTTCGTCCGAAAGAGGGACGGGTACAATACGGGATGTCGGCTATCAAAGGAGTGGGATCTTCAGCCATACAGCATATTGTGGAAGAGCGGGAAGAGAACGGGGATTATACCTCCATTTTTGATTTTGCTACCCGGGTTGACCTCAAAGTCTGCAACCGGAAAACGCTGGAAAGTTTAATCATAGCCGGTGCTTTCGATACGCTGAATCCCAACCGGGCACAGTTACATCACTCGCTGGAGGACATTCTGGCTTATGCCGTGCGCAAGCAAGAGGAAATTCGCCTGAACCAGGGGAACTTGTTTGGCGGAGAAAGCGGAAGCGCAGCTTTACAGGAGCCGAAACTGCAGGAGGTTCACCCATGGACTCAAATTGAACGCCTCAATAAGGAGCGTGATCTGATCGGGTTTTACCTGAGTGGACATCCCTTAAGCCGATTCAAAGAAGAAATTCGATTGTTCGGAAAACAGAACCTCAGTGATGAAGTTTTTGGTCAGATGAATGACCGGCAGGAAATCCGGTTCATCGCTATTATTACCGGTGTAAAAAGGGTGACTGATAAAAAAGGTCGTCCGTTTGCCTTCCTTCAGGTTGAAGACCTGAACAATTCCACCGAAGTCATCGCTTTTAGTTCAACCTATGATAAGTACATGGGGCTTCTTCAAACCGATAATGTGTTGTTTATCGATGGAACCGTGGATACGCGAAGCGGTCAGCCCAAAGTAATAGCGAATTCGTTTGAACGGGTTGAAAATCTGCGTGAGAAATTTCAGGAACAGCTGAATCTGAGGATCAGCCTGAAAACATCGGACTTGCAGAAAGACCATCTCAAGCAGATCGAAACTCTGTTTTCCATTAATAAGGGAAGCACCCAGGTTAAACTGGCCGTTTACAGTGAAGAGGCGAATGCGCCGATCAAAATGAACGTCCGGAATTTTGTGGTGGAACCGAATGATGACTTATTGCGGGGTTTACGCGATGTGTTGGGAGAAGAAGCGGTGCAGCTGGTGCATGGGAGTTAAGGTGGTTAAGCACCAAGCTCCAAATTCCAATGACCAATATGTACTCAGCAACTCGTAACTCAAATCCTCACCCTCCAACTCATAAACCCCCGCTATTGCCCCAATAATTTAAAAGAATGTGTAATGTTGAATGAATTATTCCGATATTTGTTCAGAATTGATGAACACTCAATAAAGAAATAAAAGATATGTCAAAACCAATCGAGTTAACCGACTCCAATTTTGATGATGAAGTACTGAATTCAGACAAACCTGTATTAGTTGATTTTTGGGCTGAATGGTGTGGACCTTGCCGAATGATAGGTCCGATTGTTGAAGAATTGGCCGGTGAATACGAAGGAAAAGCAAAAATTGGAAAAGTAGATGTGGATAGCAATCCGGAAGTATCCGTAAAATATGGTATCCGTAGCATCCCTTCTCTCCTGATTTTCAAGAATGGTGAAGTAGTAGACCAAATTGTTGGAGCTGTTCCAAAATCACAGCTTAGCAAACAGCTTGAAGCTCAGGTAGCTTAATTAAGCACTTTTTATAAATATAAAAGCGATGTGGGATATTCCTGCATCGCTTTTTTTGGTACAGTAATCAGCTATTCATGCTCTGAATTACAAACAATCTTTTACAAGGCTTTTCATGATTTAAGAATGCTGGAACCTGCACAAAGGTTACCTTTAGCAACACTTTCGAATTCTTAAACAGTATAAATGAAACGCATACTTATAGTTACAGGCGTATTGATCGCTCTGGGCCTGTTAGCCATTCCAAAATTAGAGGGATTAACAGGGTCAGCAAGTAATACGGCAGCCAACAATTCATCCAATAATACACTTTCAGTGGATGTATATGTTGCCAAGCCCGATACCATTGAAAACAATATTTTTACCACCGGTACTTTGCTTGCCAATGAAGAGGTGGAACTGGCCAGTGAAAGCTCCGGTCTGATTGAAGAGATTTACCTGGAAGAAGGTGAGTATGTAGAAAAAGGAGAGTTGCTCATCAAAATCAATGATAGTGAATTGCAGGCGCAACTGAACCGGGCTGAGTTCAGGCTGAACCTTGCCGAAGACCGGGAAAAACGCCAGACCCAGCTGCTTGACAAGGGTGGGATCAGCCAGGAAGAGTACGATGCTACGCTGAATGAGGTAAACGTAATGCGTGCAGAAGTTGCCCTGATTGAAGCACAAATTGCCAAGACGGAAATCCGTGCTCCGTTTTCCGGACAAGTTGGCCTTAAGTATGTAAGTGACGGAAGCTACATCACCCCAAGCACAAGAATTGCCACTTTGCAGGATATTGATCCCATTAAAATTGATTTTTCCATTCCCGAGCGATATGCGGCTATGGTAGAAGTTGGTAACAAAGTAGCATTCACGGTTTCCGGTTTGGATAAAACACTCACGGCGAGTGTATATGCCAAAGAACCCAGAATTGATACCGAAACCCGTTCTTTACAAGTTCGGGCTAAAAGTCCGAATAAAGATGGAGCATTATTACCCGGCGCTTTTGCAGACCTGGAACTTACACTTTCGACTATTAACAATGCCTTGATGGTTCCATCTATCTCCATCGTTCCTGAACTTCAGGGACAAAAAGTATTTGTGGTGAAAAACGGGGTGGTTCAGCCTCAAACGGTCTCAACCGGACTTAGGAATGAAGCTAAAGTTCAAATTACCGGGGGCATTGCAGAAGGTGATTCGGTGCTTACAAGCGGATTATTACAGGTTCGTCCCGGGATGCCGGTTAATATTGGTAATGTAGAAACGGAGTAGCATGAGTTTATCATCACTGAGTATTCGTCGCCCGGTATTAGCTACCGTTTTTTCTATCGTAATTGTTTTGTTTGGGATTATATCCTTCAACTACCTTCCTGTCAGGGAGTATCCGGCTGTTGACCCGCCCATCGTAACGGTGAGTACATCGTATATCGGGGCGAATGCAGAGGTCATTGAATCTCAGATCACCGAACCGCTGGAAGAAGAAATTAACGGGATTGCCGGTATCAAAAACCTGACATCGGTTAGCCGGGAAGGACGAAGTACGGTAACCGTAGAATTTAACCTGGATGTGGATCTCGAAACGGCGGCCAATGATGTACGGGCAAGAGTATCAAGAGCTGTGGGAAGTTTACCGCCTGATGCCGATCCCCCCGTGGTTTCAAAAGCGGATGCTGACGCCCGTCCAATTCTCTTTTTCAACATAAAGAGTGATTCACGAAACCTGCTTCAGCTTACCGATGTGGCCATTAACTATTTTAAAGAGCGCGTTCAAACCATTGATGGTGTAAGTAGCGTGCAAATTTGGGGAGATAAAACCTACTCGATGCGACTCTGGCTGGACCCAATGAAACTGGCAGCCTACGACTTAACCCCCCTTGATGTACGAAATGCACTGTCCAGCGAGAATGTGGAATTACCCTCAGGCCGTATTGAGGGAGACCTGACTGAACTAACGGTTCGGACGATGGGGAGAATGACTACCGTAGAAGAATTCAACGACCTGATCATTAGTCAGCGTAACGGAAGCAACATCAAGCTTCGTGATTTGGGGTATGCCGAATTAGGTCCGCAAAACGAACGAACCATCCTGAAACGGGATGGGGTGCCGATGGTAGGAGTAGTGTTGATTCCTCAGCCCGGCGCCAATCAAATTGAGATAGCTGACGAGTTTTACAAGAGGGCAGATGCCATCGAAGAAGATCTACCCGCCGACATCGAAACGGCCATTGGCTTTGATACCACCGAATATGTCCGGGCTTCCATAGACGAAGTACAACAGACTATATTTATCGCTTTTCTACTGGTAATCGCTATCATCTTCCTGTTTCTGAGAGATTGGCGAACCACTATAATCCCGGTGGTGGTAATCCCGATTGCACTAATCGGAGCGTTCTTTGTGATGTACATGGCCGGCTTTTCCATCAACGTATTGACGCTACTGGCTATCGTGTTAGCTATTGGTTTGGTGGTAGATGATGCCATTGTGGTACTGGAGAATATTTATGCTAAAATTGAGCAGGGACTGGAACCCACCATTGCCGGAATATTAGGTTCCAAAGAAATTTTCTTTGCGGTTATTGCAACATCGGCTGCCTTGGTTTCGGTGTTTATGCCCATCCTGTTTTTAGGTGGAATTACCGGGCGTTTATTCAGAGAGTTTGGAGTTGTGATAGCCGGGGCTGTAATTATTTCCTCATTTGTAGCTCTTACGCTCACCCCCATGCTTTCCACTAAACTGCTTAAGAAGAGAGAGCGGCATAACAAGTTTTATGAGATGACCGAGCCGTTTTTCATTGCCATGAATAAGGCGTACAAGAATTCGTTGCAGACCTTCATGAACAACCGCTGGGTTTCATTTTTGGTGATTGCAGCTTCCGGCGGCTTGATTTATCTCTTTATGATGACCCTTCCACAGGAAATCGCTCCGCTTGAAGATCGAAGCAGAGTGCGGATGTTTGCCCAGGCTCCCGAGGGGGCTTCCTACGAGTACATGGATAACTATATGGACCGGCTTATTACTTTGGTTCAGGACAGTGTTCCTGAGGCTAAATCGGTTATTTCGGTAACCTCTCCGGGTTTTGGGGCTTCCAGTTCGGTGAATTCCGGTTTTGCCTTTGCCATCCTAAAAGAGCCCGAAAACAGAGAGCGTTCACAGGACGATGTTGCCAATGATTTATCTCAGCTGGTTACGAGCCTCAGCGGAGCTCAAACCTTTGTATCACAGGAACAAACGATTGGCAGCAGCAGGGGAGGGTTACCCGTTCAGTATGTATTGCAAAACCAGAATTTTGAAAAACTGAAGGAAGTGATACCCGAATTTCTGGAAGAAGTGCGGAACAACCCAATGTTTACCTATCAGGATGTGGACCTGAAATTCAACAAGCCGGAACTTCAGGTTTCTATTGACCGTGAACGCGCTCAGGATTTAGGAGTTTCCGTACGGGATATTGCCGAGACTTTGCAGCTTTCTTTGAGTGGTCAGCGATTCGACTTTTTTATCATGAATGGAAAGCAATATCAGGTCATCGGTCAGGTAAGCCGGGCAAACCGTAATGAACCGGTGGATTTAAAGAGTCTGTATGTTCGAAATAACTCAGGCCGCCTCATTCAGCTGGATAACCTGGTAACGGTTGCTGAGCAAAGCAGTCCGCCGCAGCTCTATCGCTTTAACCGGTATGCTTCAGCCACTATATCAGCAAGTTTAGCACCGGGATACACTATCGCCGACGGTATTGAAACCATGGATGAAATAGCAGAAGGAGTTCTGGATGATACCTTTGTAACCAGCCTTGCGGGTCCTTCCCGTGATTTTGTTGACAGTTCGTCCAGCCTTGGCTTCATTTTTCTGCTCGCGCTGGCCTTGGTTTACCTGGTACTTTCGGCACAGTTTGAAAGCTTCCGCGACCCGTTCACTATTATGTTAACCGTACCGCTGGCGTTGGCCGGGGCTCTGTTGAGTATGTGGTATTTCAATGAGACGCTGAACATCTTTAGTCAAATCGGGATGATTATGCTGATTGGTCTGGTGACTAAAAATGGAATCCTGATCGTGGAGTTTGCAAACCAGCGACAGCGACAAGGACTATCCATTATGGACGCTATTCTTGATGCTTCTGCAGCCCGTTTTCGCCCGATTTTGATGACCAGTATCTCTACAGTACTGGGGATTTTACCTATTGCACTGGCCCTTGGTGCCGGCGCTGAAAGCCGAACCTCAATGGGTATAGCTGTAATTGGGGGATTGATTATCGGTAGTTTACTTACTCTGTATGTGATTCCTGCCATGTACTCCTACCTCTCGCCGGTGAAATCCGATGATGATATAATTGACGAAGAGACGATCAAGAAAGCTGAAAAAGAATTAGATACTGCTCCTGTTTAAAATGAAAAGACTGTCCCTGTTTATACTGATTATTGGTACCGCTTGCTTCCTCCCAAAGCCCTTAATGGCCCAGGATACATTGAGCATTGAAAAGGTAATCCGTACCGGACTCGAGAATAATTTTGCCATCCGGATTGCTGAAAACGAAGCGCGGATTTCGGCCAACAATAATTCACCGGGTAATGCCGGTTTTCTGCCGGTGATCTCTGCCGATGGTACGTTCAATGAAAGCGTTGAAGATAATAAGGCCGAATATTCAACCAATGCCATTCCCGACCGGAACGACCAGAATGCCCGGACTACCATATTCAGTTATGGGCTGAATGCAAACTGGACCATTTTTGACGGTTTAACCATGTTTGCCACCTCTGACCGGCTCTCACTGGAAGAGGAAATTGATGAAACGGAAGCCCGGCTTCAACTTGAACAGGTACTGGCCGATATCATCAGCACTTACTACCAGATTGTAGGCCAGCAGAATGCCTATCATGTGCTGGAGAATACCGTTGAGGTATCCAGAGAACGAATTCGTATAGCCGAGACAAGGCTCGATTTGGGGTCAGGTTCAGAATATGACCTCATACAATCCCGGGCTGATTTCAATGCCGACCGTGCCGCACTTATCCGGTCAGGAACCGGCCTGAAGCAAGCCAAGATTTTACTCACGCAGGTGTTAGCAGATACCTCCTTATCCGGTTATGATGTAAGTAGCAATATCGTTTTGGGGGAGAAGTTGAGGCTTGAGCCACTCATTGAGGAGGCGCTGCAACAGAATAGTGAATTACAAATTGCACGTTTGAATCAAAATGCTGCCGAAGCTGAAATCCGTGAGATTTCCGGCGAGTTTTTCCCGCAGATTAGTTTAAACGGAGGCTATGGTTACCAGCGGACGGAAACCAGCAGTGGCTTTGCGGATTTTACTGAAACCAGTGGATTTACCTATGGTGTAACGGCCCGGATCAACCTTTTTGACGGAATGAATAAAAACCGGCGCAGACAAAACGCTAAGATTGCTGAGAAAAACCAGGGGCTGCGTCTGCAGGATGTACGCTTTCAGGTTACATCTCAGATTCGTCAGATTTATGCTCAGTACAGCGATGCCCTTTCCCTGATTGAGCTGGAGAAAGAGAATCTGCAATATGCTCAACAAAGCCAGGAGATAGCCCTGGAGCGTTTCCGGTTGGGAACCATCAACTCGGTTGAATTACGTGAAGCTCAGCAGAGTTTACTTGATGCTGAAAACCGGTTGATTGCCGCCCAGATTGAAGCGAAGTCAGCGGAAACTCAGCTACTTAGATTAAGCGGTCGCTTACTTTCCGCTGCAGAATAAAAAGTCATCCTGAGCTAATTTAAGTTGAATTGGGGGCTGGTGTTATCCACGAAGGATCTTAGCCAGAAGATGCTTGGTAATCATATCATGACTAAGATTCATCGCTATCGCTCTGAATGACTTTAGGGGGGTAGAAGAGCAGTACAAAATGACCGCTTTCCTACTATCACTCCGGTAAGGTAAAGACCAGTTTCAACCGTGTTCCATTCTCGGAATAAGAAACTTCATCGGCATATTCTTCCATCAGGAAAACACCACGGCCGCTGGTTTTTAGTAAATTTTCCTCAGCCAGGGGATCGGGAATAGATTCCGGATCAAAACCTTCCCCCTGATCTTTTGAATCAAAGATAAGCTTACTATCGTCCTTGTAGGCCTTAATGGTCACGATCTTGGATTCATCCAATTTGTTACCGTGCAGAATACCATTGGTGGCTGCTTCCGAAACGGTAAGCATCAGGCGGGCATAAAATTCATCGTTAAAGCCGAGTTCTTCCTGAAGAGCGGTAAGCATGTGCTCCACTCTTTCAACTTCCTCGTACGTTGACTGTAGGGTAAGGGTCTGTAGTAATTTCATGTATTAAGCATATATACCACGCAGTTTCAGCGTCGTGGCCACCCGGTCGATGGCATACACGTAAGCCGCTTGACGGAGCGTAATACTATACTTTTCACTCACCATAAACAAGTTGTCAAACGATTCTCTCATCATGCGATTCAGGCGGCGGTTTACGCGTTCTTCCGTCCAGAAATAACCGTGCCGATCCTGCACCCACTCAAAATAGGAAACCGTTACACCGCCAGCATTTGCAAGGATGTCAGGAATGACCATAATCCCATTCTCTTCCAGTAATTTATCGGCATTGGCGGTAACGGGACCGTTAGCACCTTCAGCGATAATCTTGGCTTTAATCCTGGCAGCATTTTCTTTGTTAATCTGATCTTCTTTAGCAGCAGGAATCAATACATCACATTCAAGTTCAAGCAGATCCTGATTGCTGATGGGCTCCGCTCCGTCAAAGCCTTCCAGTGAATTTCCGTGCGTTTGGGAATAGCGAATAGCTTCTTCAATGTCGATACCATTCTTGTTGTAATAACCGCCGCTGATATCGCTGATAGCAATTACTTCAGCTCCTTGTTCATACATGAGCTGTGCAGAAACAGAGCCCACATTTCCGAATCCCTGAACTACCACGGTTGTGTTGCTTGGGGAAATACGAAGTTTACCTAAAGCCGCAAGCGTACAGGTTACCACCCCGCGTCCGGTCGCTTCTTTTCGTCCTTTTGATCCGCCAAGAATAATGGGCTTTCCGGTAACAACAGCGTTTTCTGTTTTCTTTTGTTTCATGCTGTAGGTGTCCATGATCCACGCCATCACCTGCTCATTGGTGTTCATATCAGGGGCGGGGATGTCACGATCGGGTCCAAAAACATCCAGCATGTTGGCGGTGTACCGTCGGGTAAGTCGCTCCAGTTCAGCCTGGGATAAGTTCTTTGGGTTTACCCGAACGCCGCCTTTTGCTCCGCCAAAGGGAACATTGACGACGGCACATTTCCAGGTCATCCAGGCTGCGAGAGCTTTTACCTCATCAATGGTGACGTCTTCAGAATACCGGATTCCACCTTTGGATGGGCCAAGAATACTGTTATGAATTACGCGGTACCCTTCAAACACTTCGATGCGCCCATCGTCCATGGTTACCGGGATGGAAACCATGACCACCTTTTCGGGACTGGACAAATATTTAAAAACACCTTCATCTAAATCGAGAATTTCTGCTGCGAACCGAAAGCGCTCCATCATGGAAGCAAAGGGAGAGTCGTGAGCAATATGAGGAACCGGTTCTTTGTAATAGCCGCTGGCAATAGAGTCTTTTGTGGACATCGTCTGTATTTGATGGTTTTGTAGCTTGAATCGCTCAAAAAAGCGGTTCCAAATATAAAAGGATTATGGAAAACAAGTATAACTTTATAGAAAAAAGACGATGAAATTTTGGCAGAAACCAGCACGAATCAGTATCGAAATGTTAATCTGTCTTCAGAAAGCCTATTCAGTTTTTGTCAAGATAAATAATCGACCATTTGGCTCATGATGTGCTTTAAAGCCAGCCAATACTTTAGGTGAAAATCGCCATTGTTATAAAATTGTTAAGTATCGGGCAAATCGGCATCTCGTAACACTGTCTTAACATGAGCTTAGTACCCTTGGGCAAAATTCAGCACACTAACTCATATCAATGTCTAATACACAATCTAACGAAAGTGATCAAAGTCCGATAGAACGGTTAATCCCAACGGGTTTTTATGATGTAATTAAACAGGAACGAATTTTTATAGGCCTGATTGGTCTGTTCTTTTTTATCTCCGGTGTGGTGTTCCCATATGCAGAACTGGCCATGTGGGTCGGTTTCATTTTTGCCGGATACTCTGCTATTGCCAACGACAGTATTCAAACCATCGGTACCTTCCTGGCTTCCAACATGGATAAAAAATGGTGGATGCTTTGGTTGTGGATCGGGGGAATTTTCCTGGTCACCGTTTCCGTAAGCTGGTATATATTTGACGGGGATGTAACGTACCAGCGGCTGACATCCAAAGGGTTTTCGGAAGCACCCACTGAGTTTTCATTTCTTCAGGTGGCCGCGCCTGTATTCTTGTTGATACTGACCCGTATGCGGATGCCGGTTTCAACCACCTTCTTATTGTTAAGCTGTTTCGCCACTTCTGCTGAGGGTATTACCTCGGTGCTCGGCAAGAGTTTACAGGGATATGGAATTGCCCTTGTAACCGGACTTGTGGTATGGTTATTAGTTACAAATACTATCGAGAAGAGATTTAAAGGAGAGCCTAAAAAATTCTGGCTTCCACTGCAGTGGATTATTTCCGGTACGCTTTGGGCTGTCTGGGTTATGCAGGATGCCGCCAACATCGCGGTGTACTTACCACGGTCGTTAGAGTTTTCTCAGTTCCTTGGCTTTGCACTCTTCATCTTCTTCGGCCTTGGGCTGCTGTTCTACCTGAGAGGGGATAAGATTCAGGAAATTGTAACCGAGAAATCCCGGGTTACCGATGTCCGTTCTGCTACCATCATCGACTTTGTGTACGCCATCTTGCTTGTGTACAAACTAACAATCAGTACCGTACCGATGAGTACCACCTGGGTATTCCTTGGACTGCTTGCCGGACGTGAAATCGGAATGAGCATTATGGACGGAAAGGAGAAAGGGCGGCCTATGGGCAAAGTGTTTGGAATGGCCTTCAAAGACCTGACCTACGCATTGATTGGTCTGGCAGTATCTATCGTACTTGCAATTTCTATTAACGATGAAGTGCGAGATCAGTTGTTAGGAATGATTGGCTATTGATATTTAAAGGCAAATACCTCATACTAAGGCGTGCTCACATTGGTGAGTACGCCTTTTTTTTGTTTCATACTCTGCATTCTTCATGAAAGTAAACAACTGAAATATCATCAACAGAACGTAAACCGGATGCACTATGAACGCCAACGTGTTAGTTTTAAATCAAGACTACCAACCGCTTAGTATTTGTTCTGTACAGCGGTCCATGAAACTGATCTTTCTTGAAAAAGCGGAACTGCTTCATGACGATCCGGAGAAAGAGGTGCGTACTCCCCGCGAGTCCTTTCAATTCCCTTCTGTAATCAGGTTACGAAACTATATTCGGGTCCCTTACACTAAAATTGTGCTTTCCCGCAGAAATGTAATGCGCAGGGATGATTTCACCTGTCAGTACTGCGGGAAAAAGTCAGATCTCACCATCGATCATATCATCCCGAAAAGCCGGGGTGGTAAAGATACCTGGGAAAACCTGACCACCGCCTGTGATAAATGTAACGTACATAAAGGAAACCGCACGCCGAAAGAAGCCCGCATGCCGCTGAAGAAGAAACCATACCGCCCAATCCCAATCACTTTCTTCCGCGACTCCAACGGCGGCGTTCAAGAGCCCTGGAAACCCTATTTGTACATGACATAACAAACATCGAACAAAGAACACCCAACACCGAACGTATAAGTTCAAAGTTGAGTGTTCGATATTCCTTGTTCAATGTTCATGGGCCTCTGTCAACCGTCCTGAAAAAGCCTTATCTTTGGAGTTCATTTAACGTCAAGAAGTATTTTTAAACTTCCTTTCTATGAGTAAAAAAGGCAGAGTATTAGTAGCCATGAGTGGCGGTGTCGATTCATCCGTAGCAGCAGTGATGTTGCAGGAGCAAGGCTACGAAGTGATCGGTATTACCATGAAAACCTGGGATTATCACCGGAGCGGCGGAAATTCTGACAAGGAGACCGGCTGTTGTACGGTGGAGTCTATGAATGATGCGCGACACATTGCCGTAAATCATGGCTTCAAACATTTTATCGTTGATATCCGCGAGGAGTTTGGCGACTGGGTTATCGATCGTTTTGTAGATGATTACCTGGGAGGGAGAACGCCAAACCCATGCGTGCTTTGTAATACGCACATTAAATGGGCGGCTTTGCTTAAAAGAGCGGATAACCTGGGCTGTGATTTTATCGCAACCGGGCACTATGCTAAAGTTCGCGAAGAAAATGGCCGTTATGTAATTTCACGCGGACATGATCCCAAGAAAGATCAGTCGTACGCCTTATGGGGAGTGGCTCAAAAACATTTGGCACGAACTATTTTTCCACTCGGAAACTATCCCAAAACTGAAATCCGGCAGATTGCTGAAGACCACGGACTGTTGAATGTAGCCAACAAACCGGATTCCTATGAAATCTGCTTTGTACCGGATGATGATTACCGTCGTTTCCTCAGAGACCGTGTGGATGGACTCGAAGAGCGGGTTTCCGGCGGTAAGTTTGTAGATAAGGATGGAAACATTGTTGGCGAGCATGAAGGCTATCCGTTTTATACCATCGGTCAGCGGCGCGGGCTGGATTTAGCCATGGGCAAACCGGTGTATGTAACACACATCGATCCGGCCACCAATACCATTACCATCGGTGAAAAGGAAGACCTGGTAAGCTCCACACTGATTGCCGGGGAAATGAATCTGATCAAGTATGACAAAATCCCTGAAGACGATATGGAGATTACGGGCGCCATTCGCTATAACGATGACGGTGCGATTGGTCAGCTTACCCAAATCAGCGACAATGAAATGAAAGTTCACTTTCCGGCTGGAAGGGAAGCAATCACTCCCGGTCAAGCCATTGTGTGCTACGAAGGGGATGATGTGGTAGCCGGCGGCTGGATCAAAAAAGTGAGTGTAGGCATGGATGATTTAATTCCCGCCTGATATATTCTCACGAAACAACTCTTATCCTGAGGCGTTTAACAATCCGTCTATCAAACCAAAAAATATCACTATGAAAACAAGACGACTATTCGGTACTGCATTATTTTTATTTGCCATTCTTTTCTCCTCAGCTGCTTATGCTCAGTTTGAAGGGCATATTACCATGAACCTTTATGGGGAGAACAACGGACAGAAAGAGGTGAGTGAACTGAATCTTTACGCTACTGCTGATCGCATCATGATTAAAGGAGAGGAAAGTCTGGAGGTGATGGGCAAAGTACATGCCGGCGGATTGCTGATCCGAAATGACATGAAAGACTTTATCATCATGACGGAGAAAGATAAAGCCCTGCAGGCAACTAAAACCGGAATAGAATCTCTTGTTGAAATGCTGTTCAGCTGGGCCGGAGAATCGGAAAGCTCTTCATCGGATACCCCTGAAGCTGAATATGAGTACACCGACCGAACCAAAACTATCCTGGGATACGAAACAACAGAACTGATTATCAGAAGTACAGATGACCCAGAAAACTACCTTTCCGTGTGGCTGACTCCCGGAATCGATATCAACTGGGGAATGCTTGCTGAGCCCTGGAAAGGAATGCCTAAAGACATTGACAAAGAACTAAACGGCATGTCTCAGGATGTGATCTTTAAAGGCAAGAACTTCCCCCTGATGATTGAAGTGGTGGAAGGAGATAAGCGGGAAGTTGTAATGGACGTGAAAAATGTAAACCGATCGAGCATTGCCAAAGCTATGGTGGAAGTTCCCTCCGGCGTTCAGCTGATCAGCCTGCAGGAATATATTTTCAGCATGATGATGGAGTAATAATCTTTCAAGATTGAAACAGAAATTGAAAAGCCTGACAAAGATTTTGTGTCGGGCTTTTTTTTGTCTACTCAAATAGAAGTAATCTTATGTTTCATGGCTTCTCCTTTTCTTTAATAGTTGGAAATCTCTTACGGACGTTTGGCCAATACGGTATAGCGGGGGATATTAGAAATATCATTGAATGGCTTGATCACATTAATGAGTAATCTTGTTTTTAAGTCGACAACAAGAAATCCAGCTCCTCTGCTTCCAATGACCGCGTATCGTTCTTTTTCTGTTAAATCGATAGTGAAGGTTCTGTACGGTAGTTTAGTCTCTTTTTGAGTAAGCTTAAATGAATTTACTACTCGATTTTTTTTGGGGGTATATACCGTAATAATACCGGTAACATCATCCAAAGGATGAAATAGTCTGCCCGGATCGGTGATATACACTTCCTTTTCATCCTTGCGGGAGGCAATGATTCCAAAGTTATTGGTGGGCAGGCTACCTATAATTTCTCGGGTGCGAAGGTCAATAACCGGGCCGGCCGGCATAAACAGGTAGTTGCCACTGTAGCTCACATGAAGTTCGGCCTGCCACCAAAAGGTCGTGTCTGGGTACATGATCTCATGGTCTCCGTTAACCCAGTCTCGCTTGTTCAGCTTGTCATTTTCATCTAAGTAATACACAAGGCTGCGTGTCCGGTCTATAGCTATCGAACGGTGATCGTAACGTCGGAAGGACACATCCAGAGAATCCAGCACCTCAAACTCCCCGGTGGTCGGCTCTATCTTTCCAAACGCCCGGTTTAACCCCGTCTCGTCCGGGGAGGTTATAAAATACAACTCATCATCATGGGTCCGCTTCAGGTAAGCCGCCTGATCGTATACCTTCCGGTACTCCCAGCTTCGGGTGTCCACTTCATACACCGCTCCGGGATTGGTCCAAAGGCGATCGGATGAAGTGCTTACAAATAGCTTGTTTCCGCTTGGTGAGGGAACCACCGTAATGATGCTATCAATTTCAGTAAATACATGCAGGACTTCTCCAGTGACCGGGTCCACCTGCCCGAGATTCTCGAACCCCCGATTGTAAGTGTAGACTACATAGTCATTTAAATCTTCTTTCTGCCAAGAAATGCCCAAACCTTGTTCATTCTCAAACAACCCACACCCACTCAAAAGAAAAGCAATGAGTAAAATAAGTCCTTGTTGGGCTGTTAATTTTAGCATGAAATCTCTCTGGTTTTTGCTGGCAGGTATGTTAAAGAGTATCTAAATCACCAATTATTACAAAATTACTTCAATTATAACAATTACTTACGAACTTTTTTGCGCATTGACAAAGGTATCGGGACTTCCTTAACAATACAAAAGAGAAAAAAGAAAGGCGCTGTTCAGTTAAGAACAGCGCCTTTTTTGTTGAGGTATAAGCTGTTGGGCTTATTTAATAAGTGTCATTTGCTTGGTCAGTGTCTGTCCGTTTGCCTGTAAGCGGTAAATGTAAATACCGGACGCTAATGCGCTGGCATCAAAGTTTACAGAATGCTCACCGGCAGTGAAGCGTTCATTGGCAACTACGGCTACTTCTTGTCCCAGCATGTTATACACAGTCAGGGAAGCCTGGCCTGCTTCAGCAAGGGAGAAGTTAATGCTTGTAGTTGGGTTGAACGGATTCGGGTAGTTTTGTCCCAGTTCAAACTGCTCGGGGGTTCCGGAGAATGTATCTTCATTGGACGTTACCGTTCCTCGTTCAAGATTTGCTGAACGTGGTTCACTGGTCGCTTCATCGCTGCCATCGGTGGCAATCACGCGGTGGTACACGGTTGTTGAAGCACCTACATCAATTCCAAGATCGGCAAGAAGCGTATCCAGAGCGCCGAATGTGGTTTCAAAAGTTGTAGAAGCACCAACATTGGCATTTACAACAACATCACTGAACGCCGCATCCGTAGATAGCTGCCAGATGTAAGCCAGCTCATTTCCGTTACTATCGGTAGCAGCTTCCCAGGTCGCTTCAAAAGCGGTGGATGATTCACCTTCAAGAGAAAGCGTTACATCATCTGCCGGTCCGGTTAGCATCGGAGCCGTTGGAGTGAAGTTGGAGGAAAACAGAACTTGTCCTCTTAACTCTCCACCATTGAAATTCTCGGAATGCACATTTACATACATGCCTTCGTCAAAAAGTGTGGTTTGTTGCTCGGCAGACAACGTAAACATGTTGTCAGAAGCAATCACGGTTCCTGCGGTGTCATTTTCACTCAGGGTGATATCCAGCCCAAAAGCTACTCCACCGTTGGCTTCAACACTGCCTGAGTGTAAGTGACCACTGGTTCCTGCAATTTCAATAGCTGAACTGCTTAATCCTTCAAATCCACCGCTAACCATGATGTTGCCATTACTCATGTACTCTACAGCAGCAGCGCCGAAAGCATCACTCATAATAGGCTGAACTTCATGTACGCCGGACAGATTGGTATGAAAGTATGCAGCTGCATCTCCCATCACTTGTCCGCGGATTTCGCCGGCAGGATTTTCTACGCTATGCACATTTACATACATGTTGCGGGCAAATAAAGCCGTTTTCTGCTCAGTAGTCAAAGTGTATTCGTTGTTCGTTGAAGAATAGGTAGCTGCCGAAAGCTCGGCATTCAGGTCGGCATCCAGGGTGATGGCTACGCCACCATTTTCTCCGGCATGGCCAACATGAAGATGAGATCCCACTTGTGCATTAAAGGAGGATTCCAATCCGGCAAAAGAACCGGTTACAATCAAAGTATCATTGTGTACTTCAAGTACGGCAGATCCGGCAGCATCAGTAGCAACTGATGGAATCTCTGCACTTCCTGAAAGCTGGGCAAAAAAGGTAGTTGAAGCAGCTGGAACTACTTGTCCGCGTAATTCTCCACCTGCATACGCTGTGGTATGGATATTGGTGTAGAAATTACGGTTCATCAGCGCTGTTTTTTGCTCGGCGGTAAGTTCAAATCGGTTGTCGGAAGCCAGATAAACCCCGGAACGATTGTCCGCAGCTAATTCTGCATCCAGTGTAAGAGCAATGCTGCCATTAGACCCTGCGGGTGCAATATGAAGGTGAGAACCTCCGGCAACATTAGCATCAAATTCTCCTTCAAGATCGGAAAACGAACCTGATACGAATAAAGAATCTCCAACCAGTTCAAATACTAAGGAACCGCTGGCCATAGTTTTGGCTGCCGGTACTTCAAAAGCACCTGATAGGTTGGACCTATAGTATGCATCGGCTTCGGGTACAAGTTGTCCGCGTAGTTCACCACCGGCATAGTTTTCGGAGTGAATGTTGATGTACAATCCACGCATCATCAGGGTATCAACCTGCCCGGAACTAAGCGTGAAGGTGTTTTCAGAACCTACAAAAGCTCCGCCTTGGCTATCTCCGTCCGCGTTTATAGTTAGTGGAAAAAGTACTGCGCCGCTTTCTCCCGCCATTCCGGTATGGATATGAGCTCCACCGGCAATTTCGGTTGCAATGGCACTGCTCAGGTTATCGAACGAGCCTTCTACAACCAGTTCATTCCCGTTCAGCGTTGCGGTTACAGAACCGCTGGCCATGGAAGTAATAGGGGTGGCTTCGTTACTTCCGCTTAGTTGTGCTTCAAATACTGTTTGTGCGTTTGAGAAGGAGGTCAATCCAAACATCAGCAAACACAAAGCAGTTAAAAAAGATGGTAACTGTTTTAGCGTCTTCATTTGATTTAGTTTTTATTAGAATTATAAATATCCATTAGGATATTCGGTCTCTTGACTAATCTATACGAGGTAAATCGCCGCATAGATTGTTTAGTACTAAATCAAAGAAGTATAAGCGGATAATGTTTCGGATTTATCCGCGGATAAAATTATTCTAATTTGCTGTGGTGGATTACATATTGCCAAGCAGGTACATATCACCGGTAGGCTGTGGTACCCCACCTTTAGGCTCCATGGTAATGGCAAAGGCACCTTCTCGGGCATCGCTTTGCAGCTGCTCGATCTTGAAGAAGTTATCCCGTTGTGGGTCATCAACTGCAAACACTCCAGCACTGATGGGCTGGCCGTTCACTATAAACCACAATTGATAATCCTTATCGCTGGGAACCACCGGCATGTTGGCTACCTGAAGCAGGGCACGGCCGCCTTGTTTATCCCAAACTACTTTTCCATAACCATTTGGGTTGGTGTTTTCCATGCCGGCCATCATTACGAGGTCCACTTCGCGGGCTTCAAGGATGGTAAGCAGCTCTTCTTTCCGCTGCACTTCGCTTTCAAGTAACTCTATAGTAGTTTCTTGCTGAGCTATAGTTTGAGACTGGCCCCGCATATCTTCTTCCAGAGATTGCGAGTAAAACAACAATCCAATAGACGTAAAGATAAAGATGAAAGAAGCTGCTACAGCTGCCCGGTACCATCTCATAATATGGACAGGGGCTTGTGTTCTCTTTGACGATTGATTGTCAGCCACTCCGGTTGCCATTTGCATAATGCTCTCTTTTACGGAGAGGGAAGGCTGCTCAGCCGGGGCAAGAGTAGCCATTTCTGCAGCTACTGCTTTTAATTCATCATAAAGTGTAAGTTGGGATTCATCGGCTTCAGCCAACAAGCGCTGAAATTCCTTTTCCTCACTATCGCTCAACGCATTGAGCACATGCCCGGTACAAAGCTCTGTAAATCTGTTATTGTCGTTGCTCATAATTCTATTTCCTTCGCTAAAAGCTCTCTTAATTTTATCATGCCGTCTCTCATTCGTGTTTTAACAGTACCGAGAGGGATGTCGTATTCGTCTGCGATTTCACTTTGGCTCATCCCGTTAAAATAAGCCACTTGTAATACCTTCCTTTGTTTGTCAGATATTTGGTCCAACGCATCCCGCAATTTTTTTGCGCGATCGGTTAATATGGTGTTTTCCAACGGATCTGTTTCATCTGAATACAGCGGATAAAAAACGTCCTCATTATCCAGGCTGGTTGATTGTTTCTTCTGTTCCTTATAAACCTTGGACCGTAACCGGTCTATCGATTTATTTCGGGTTAAGGAAACAATCCAGGTGTACACAGTTCCTCGTTCCAAATCAAACTGTTCAGCTTTTTCCCAGATCTGTGTAAACACTTCCTGAAGCGTATCTTCCGCTTCCTCTCTTTTTTTGAGGATGGATAGAATCAGGCCAAACAACAGTCTGTTATATTGATCATACAATTCGGAGAGGGCAGAAGCGTCCCGCGCCTTAATGCGAGCCATAATGTCCCGGTCCCTTTCCTCGTCCTTTGTAAGGACTTTACCAATCGTAGATAAAATAAAAAATAGCATAAATGTCTGATGTGATTATATACGCAGGCCGTTCAACATTGGATTGACATCCTGATAAAATTATGAGGTAAATAAAAGGAAAAACTGATCATTAACCCAAAGCTTTCTTCATTTTTTTCGGATTGTTGATGGGTTGATCGCAGGCGAAATTCCTGCATATATATAACGTAGGCTCATCATCCAGTCTTTTTTGGGAAGCCACATAGTCCACAATTTCAGCCACCGATTCCTGATGCTCATCAGTAACCCAATGCAGTACTTTGAAAGGGGTGAACCGGTTTCTGAGCAGCTCAAATACTTCCTGGAGTTCAGAAAACTCGCCACGCAGTGTTATCTCTTTTGCTTCTGCATGTAAGAACTGAATGGCCTGCATGCTGTGACAAATACTTGCCCCCGATCGGATTAAATCAGCGGAGAAAGCCCGGCCGATCTTATCTGCATAATCTTCCAGCGTAGTGTTTCCGGTAAGCCTGCTTAAACGGATCAGGTTCGTCATGGCTACTGAGTTAGAGGAAGGCATAGCACCATCGAAAATTTGTTTCTGTCGCCCATAAACCTGGTCCTCATCCGCAATGCTGAAATAGAATCCGCCTTTATCCTCATCCCAGAACTGCTCAATGAATTGATCATTCAGCTGCACGGCTTTTTTGAGGTATTCCGGCCTTCCGGTAGATTCATACAGCTCAATCAGCCCCCAGGTCAGGAAGGCGTAATCATCGCCCATAGCATCAATAGCGGCGTCGCCGTCATTGTAACGATGCAGCAGTTTGTCACTTTCTTTGAGATTTTCTTTGATGAACTGAAAGGCATTTTCGGCGAGGCGGGTAAATCGTTCTTCACCAAAAGCGAAACCGGCCTTTGCCAAAGCGGCTATCATAAGCCCATTCCAGTCGGTAAGGATTTTATCATCGAGCAGGGGATGTACCCGGTCTTCCCGTTGCTCAAAAAGCGAGGTTCTTATTTCTTCAAATCGAGATTGCTGCTCAGTATTTAATACTGCATTCAGGTGAGGGATATTCTTTCCGGTTCGCTGTTTGGTGGCTTCATCCTCAAAGTTTCCTTCTTCGGTGATATTGAAAAGGTCCATAAACTGAGAGGCATCATCAGAAAGCAGGGATTCGATTTCACTTTTCTCCCACACATAGAATTTTCCTTCTTCACCTTCACTGTCGGCATCTTCAGCGGAGTAAAACCCACCTTCGGGATGGAGCAAGTCGCGTTCCACGTATTCGGCAATCTCATAAACTGTTTGTTTGAAAAGCGGGTTTTGAGTGGCTTGCCATCCTTCCGTATAAGCCATCATAAGCAGGGCCTGATCGTACAGCATTTTCTCAAAGTGAGGGAGCAGCCATTCCTGATCGGTGGAGTACCGATGAAATCCAAAACCGATGTGATCCCAGATCCCGCCCAGGCGCATTTTCTCAAGGGTATCCGTCACCATATGCAGGAACCGGTCTTCTCCGGTCAGCTTCCACTGCCGAAGCATAAACATCAGGTTGTGGGGACTGGGAAATTTCGGTGCCGATCCAAAGCCGCCATGTTCGCCATCATATCGTTGAGCTAACTGCTCGGCCGCAAAGTCGGTGGCTTCGGTTCCGGGGAATTTTCCACTTTCAAACTCCTGCGATCGGGTAAATCCTTCCCGGATTTTAGCCGTGGCTTTCTCCACTCTTTTGGGCTCATTCTTCCACATACCCTTCACTCCCGGAATAAGCTGACGGAGGCCAATTCTGTCGTATCGTGCTTCTTTTGGGATATAGGTGCCGGCGAAAAAGGGTTCTTTATCAGGCGTCATAATGATTGTCAAAGGCCAGCCGCCTTGACCGGTAAGCATCTGGCACACCGTCATATAGGTGCTGTCAATATCCGGCCGTTCTTCCCGGTCCACTTTCACATTAATGAACGCCTCGTTCATGAGCTCGGCTATGTCCGGGTCTTCAAAACTCTCGTGAGCCATTACGTGGCACCAGTGGCAGGTGGCATACCCGATGGAGAGGAAGATCGGCTTATTCTCTTCGTTGGCTTTTTGGAAGGCTTCCTCACCCCAGGGATACCAATCCACAGGATTTTCGGCGTGTTGTTTCAGGTACGGGCTTTTCTCGTCTTTGAGTTTATTCGGCATGGTAATCTTTTTTGAATCGCTGACTGTAGTCAACGATAAATCGATCGTATTTCGTTTTCATTAGGGGTGAAGTGATAAGGAAGTCAGCTGAAGATCGGTTACAGGCCATCGGGATGTTATATACAATACTGATGCGCTGGAGGGCCTTTACATCCACATCGTGCGGTTGGGCCTGCAGCGGGTCCCAGAAAAAGATCATGACATCAATTTCATTCTGAACGATGGCAGTACCAATCTGAAGGTCGCCCCCGAGAGGGCCACTTTTAAAAGTAAAAACCGGCAGGTCTAATTTATCAGAGACCAGCGAACCGGTAGTTCCGGTACCAAACAGGTTATGTTCGGAAAGGTGATCACGGTTGTATTCGGCCCAGTCCAGTAAATCTGCTTTGCGGTGATCGTGAGCAATCAGCGCAATATTTTTTTTGGGTTTCATGGGTTGAACGCTATCCGCAATGGATGGATGTAATTGCTTTGCAGACATAAGAAGATGTTGAGTTGAGTGAGTAACAATTACTCAAAGATGCGAAGTGACAGGCAATTATAAAAACGGTTTAGGTGGGGAAGGAGGGTGGAAACGATTTTAATTTTTTGAATCTTGTTGCTAAGCCTCGGTTTAGCTAAGCATTACCGGATGCTCCAGCTTCACCAAGTAAAAAATGCGGCAGAATCAGAAAAGGAAGCAAGAGCTTCCGGGAGGGCATCACGAAGGTAGACCTTTTTTGCGAGGTTAAACAAGTTTCCATTACATCTCGTCTGCGCCCAATTCAAAACACCTTTTTATGCCTGAGCAGCCTTAATTGGAGTAATTTCTTTGCTTGGACGATGTGAGGATAAATCATGCATAGCCTGTAAATTTAACCAAAATTCAGGGGAGGTATTTAACGCTTTCGATAGTAGCCAAGCTGTATCCGAAGATATGCCTCTTTTTCCCCGAACAATTTCATTAATTCGTTGGATGGGAACACCCAGATGGTCAGCTAATTCCTTCTGCGTTAATTCCATCGGTTCCAAGTACTCTCTCAGTAAAATTGTACCGGGATGTGTGGTTGTTCTGTTTTGTGGAATCATGGGCTTCACCTTTTTCTAATGATAATCGACAATGGCTACATCAAAAGCACTGGAATCTTCCCAACGAAAAACGATTCTCCATTGGGCATTAATTCGAATACTGTAATATCCTTTATACTCTCCGCGTAATGCTTCTAATCTGTTACCCGGAGGTGATCGTAAATCATCTAAAGAGGTAGCCGCATTCAGTATATCCAGTTTGTAAATGGATGAATCAAGGATTTGAGCAGGCAACTTTCGAACTTTACTGCTCGAATTTCCATGAAACAGATCTGATGTTGCTTTATCTCCAAATGATTTGATCATTCTTTAAATTAATGGATTAACGGTATCCATGCAACGAAATTGATTTGTGAAGGCATACCAAATTATTATAGCAATGAAGCTACCTTATTCGTCTTTAAAAGAGGGGCAGCTATTGTTCAAGTAGTTGTTCTTTTCCCGATTTAGTGTCGATATAAAAAGATTAATCAACACCGAAGCTCTCCGTCTCAAAACTAAATAACCAGTCGCATCGGAGGGCGCTCCAGGCGGATCTGCTTCACCTTGAATTCTTCGTCGTCAAAGCCTTTGAGCTCTTTCATGCTTTCTTTCACGAAGAAGGTATCGGAGTGTTTGTCAAGATACAGTTGCACGTCGGGGTGATTGAAGACCGCTTCCGAAACCATAATCTCTTTTTCAGAGGCAATATCCACCAGGCGGGAGGCTATGTTGACCGTAGTTCCAAAATAGTCGATGCGTCCGTTCAGGTTTACGGCCGTGCAATCCCCAAAGTGGACACCGGCCTTGATTTTGAAGGCATCGCCCATAGAGGTGGAGGTCGTAAATATCTGCTGGATGCGCTGTACGGCTTTAAGAGCTGAAACCGGCTCCCAAAAAACAGCCATCACCGAATCCCCGATGGTCTTTACAATACCGCCGCGTTCCTCGGCTACAATCTGTTGTATAATCTTAAAATGCCCCATCACTCGACCAATCGCTGATTCATCGCCTTCCTGTACATAGAGTTCGGTAGAATTCATTAAATCCGTAAACAACATGGTTACTTCCGAAGCCTTCACCTTGCTCGTTTCTTTCAGGGTTTCGCGGGAGAATAATTCTCTGAAATCGTGAGAGGAACTGACTTCGCTGGCATAAATGGCTTCTTCTTTCCAATTCATCTTATCAATAAAACAGACGGCCTTTTCGGAGGAACGGTTACTGATAATGAGGTTGGGGTTTGTGGAAATGGTGATTTCCTGTCCGTCCAGTTCCTCATCCGTAATAAATATGGTGATATTGTCGGTTCCTTCTTCCCGCACGTGCAAAATCAGGTGGCCTTCATGGTTATGGGTCCGGAACAGGTAGGTGCCTTCTTCCAGTTGTATTTGGGGATACCTTTCGCTCCCTATATCAATACTTTGCTGGGTTACACGGTGCGGTTTGGATTGAGGTCCACCCAGAGAATACTTTTTATCGGTGATTTTACGGATCAGCGGATGGGGAGTAAACACCAGGTGGGTATTCCGGTTAAAGTCCATCATGTAATCGGATTCACAGTCGTTGCAATACAGATGAACCCGGGCTTCCCGCATCTTGCGAAAGGTATGCTTGGGCGATTTACATTTTGGGCAACATACATCCCAGCTGAAATCCAGTAAATCCAGTTTAGCAGCATGGAGGAAAACATTCAGTACGGAATATTTTTTCTCTCCCCAATACTCGGCAAGGGAGTAGGGGTGAATGCGTTCCAGCTCTTCATCATCGGCAAGCTGGATGAGATCAAACAAGCGGTTTACAATCCGCTTACGCTTGCTGTTTTCAATTAGCTGGGCTTTAATCGTTTTGATTTTACGCTCAGCACCACGGACTAGTTTTTTGGGTTTTGAAATTTCGTAGGGTCTCAGGCTCTTGGAGATACTTTCATCAACCTGTTGCAGATACTTGGCTAAACGACGCTTAATTATATATTCGACGTATGCTTTTATGATAAAGGAAAACAGGGGATTGGTAGGCTGAACCCAAATCTTGATACTGACCCGTGTTTCATCATCCAGAGAAATAAATTCAGTTGAAAACCGGAGTTCCTTCAGGATTCCAAGTTTATAATGACGGCTCACCCCAAAACGGTAAGGGTACTCCCAGATATAAGGAGTTTGACGCCAGCTTACATACGATTTGAGCTTGTTATGACTGAGTTCTAATGAACCTTTGGGGGTGCTTCGGGAAAGAGAGGTTTCGCTGACGGGGGTAGCACCTAAAATTCGGAATATCCGGTTGGTATCTGAAACGTAAGGCCACAGCTTTGCCGGTGACGCCGACAGGCTAAATTGCCAGTGATAAAATTGCTGTTGTCCTTCTTTCATTTAACTAACCGAATAACTCTATTAATATAAAGGTTCGAAACTTGATGAATGAACCCGTATCTTTATCGTTACTAAATAGAGTTTCTGTTAAGTTAAATGTTACAAAATTTTAATAGACAATAATAATGGCAAAAGAACGAACACTGACTATTCTCAAACCCGATTGCGTACGAAAAGGACTGATCGGAGAAGTGACAAAACGAATTCAAGAGGCCGGATTTTCTATCCTGGCAATGAAAATGACACGGCTTACCAAAGATACAGCCGGCGGTTTCTACGCGGTTCATAAAGAGCGACCTTTTTATGATGAGCTTTGCGAATTCATGAGCAGCGGCGCTTGTGTGCCAATGATCCTCGAAAAAGAAAACGCAATTGCTGACTTCCGCGAATTGATTGGTGCTACCAATCCTGCTGAAGCTGATGAAGGTACCATCCGTGCCGACTTCGCTGACAGCGTTGGAGAAAACATCATTCACGGATCCGACTCTGTAGAGAACGGAAAAATTGAAGCCGCTTACTTCTTCGCTGAATCTGAAGTGGTAGCAAATCAGGCTTAATTAATTCCTGCATTCATACTACATTCAAGCCTCTCAGGTTTTCTGTGAGGCTTTTTTATTTATAAATACATTCTACCAATGAGAAATAGCTGCTTTTTGATTTTACTAAGCCTGATTTTGCTAGGTTGTTCTTCCCAACACCCGCAAACGGTCAGTGCCGTGAAAACCGGTGCCGAAGTGTTACTGGATGAACACCTGACTGAGTTAGGGGGGGAGAGAATCGGGTTGGTGATGAACCCGACTTCCCGGGTTGATGGCATTCATATGGTGGATACCCTGTTGAGCCTTGGGGTGAATGTCACCGCTTTATTTGCCGCCGAACATGGTTTCCGCGGAGAAGCCGGTGCGGGTGAACAAATAAAGGACGGAGTAGATCAGGAGACCGGGTTGCCGGTGTTTTCGCTGTACGGTTCTACCAAAAAACCAACCCCTGAAATGCTGCAAGGTGTTGATCTTTTGTTATTTGATTTGCCCGACATGGGCGTTCGGTTCTACACCTACAACTCTACGATGGGCTTGGTAATGGAGGCCGTGGCCGAGCATAATAAAGAGCTGTGGATTCTGGACCGTCCCAATCCTTTAGGAGGAAATTATGTGGCCGGATGGATTCTTCGGGAAGAGTATAAATCTTTCGTGGGCTCATATCCAATGCCGATTGCTTATGGGATGACGATGGGGGAAATAGCTCGAATGGCAGTGGGAGAGCAGTGGCTGGATTTACCTGCCGAGCCAAACTACAAAGTAATAAAAACATCCGGCTGGGAGCGTGATATGCGCTGGCCCGATACCGGATTGCCATGGATTGCCCCTTCTCCAAACCTGCCTGCTTTTGAGCACGCATTTGTTTACCCCGGCACGGTAATTTTTGAAGGAACAAACCTTTCGGAAGGGCGGGGAACAGCAGACCCGTTTCTCACCATCGGAGCCCCCGGTTTTGATTTCAACCCGAAAGAACTCGAGCAGCTGGAGGTAAAACATTCTGTAGGGTTAGACCCGGTAACCTTCACACCTCAATCCATTCCCGGAAAAGCTATACACCCCAAGCATGAAGGGCAGGAGTGCACCGGAATTCGGATTTCATTCCAGGGGAATTACGATAAAACAGATCCGGTACGATTAGGGCTGGACTTGCTGAAGTTTGCTCAGGCTCACACCCCCAACTTTGAGATGAAGGCCTTTGCTAATAAACTCTATGGCATTGATCTGAAATCAATCATTGAAAACAAGGAAGAGATCCCTTCCTGGCAAGCCGAGGTCGAAGCATTCAAAGAGCAACGAACCCCATACCTGTTGTACTGATGTTATGAATCAGTTGCAGGGTTTTGGCGCATCCATTCGTAACTGACAAGAGCAGCACTCACCGAGGCATTAAGCGATTCGACATTATTTTGCATGGGGATGTGTATCACCTCATCGCATCGCTTCAGGTTTTCGGGGTGAATTCCTTCGCCCTCACTTCCAACCAAAAAAGCCACGGGTTTCTGTAAGTCGGCTTCCCACAATGATTTCTTGCCTGACCCATCCAATCCAACTATAGAAAAGCCGGTTGCGGTAAGATCTTTAATGCCCTGGTTGATGTCGTGAATTCGGATGACGGGGATTCTACCTGCGGTACCAGCTGAAGTTTTAAATACGGTAGCATTAACCGGCGCCTGATTTTGCATCGGAATGATGACGGCATCCATCCCGGCAGCAGCAGCTGAGCGTAATATGGCGCCAAAGTTGTGCGGGTCTTCAATTCCGTGTAAAAGTAAAACAGCCGGGTTGTTCGACATGATCAGTGTTTCCACCCAGTCGAAGAAAGGAGTGTATGCTACGGTACTCATTTGAGCAACAAAGCCCTGATCGTTTACCTTGCCTACAAGGCTGAAAATTTTCGGGCCGGGAACCTTCACCAAAGGGACATCGTTGGTACTTGCAAGCTCAGATATATTTTGGTAGGAAGAAGGCTTGATATTATTCTTGACGTAAATTTTGTCAATTTCTGCTGGTTGATTTTGGAGTGCTTCCTCTACTGGATTACGCCCATAGATGAAAAAGTTTTCTGATTTCGCCATAAAAAATTTTAAAGTCGTTTTAGTTTCATTATAATAAATGAGTGTCAGAAGACAGGTTAGCTAAAAAATAAAGGACATGTTTGAAGAAGAGAAACATAAAAACCCATTAGTTAGCGATGGTTTAGAGCAGTTAAATATAACCAACCGTAAAGCTACAGGCATCTCTGATTTCATGGATCGTGTGCATTCCATAAACGGACTGCATTTTGTGTCGGCCATAACTCAGATTTTTTTAGGGACGTCTGTGGTAGCGCTTTCATTAATCAACAGTATTCAGCCATTTTGGTTAGCTACCATTATGACGGTGTTTGGAAGTATTACCACCATGGTAGGTTTATATTTCATGTATAGTATTATTACTCACTCAGGTGCATTCGATTCGCTTTTGCATAAAGCTATAAAGCGTGTAATAAGCTCGCAAAATTAATTCATTGTTAATAATTTTTTAACGACAGTAACAACTCACCTTGTTATCATAGGGTAATCTGTGCATTTCAAAAACCCTCTGCTAATTTGAGATTTCTTTTTTCTTTAATCCCCTTATTATTGCTGGTACATACAACCATCAATTCTCAGCCCTCATCCGTGAACCTACCTGTGAAATTATACTCCGGTTCTGAAGACAATTTTGTGATCATCGGCCATCGGGGAGCCAGCGCTTATAACCCGGAGAACACCATGGTTGCTTTTCGTGCTGCGTATGAGCTGGGAGCCGAAATGATAGAGCTCGATATTTTGCTGAGCAAAGATGGTGTTCCGGTTGTTATTCATGATGAAACCTTAGACCGTACTACAAACGGTACCGGACTTGTAGCCGACTATACATTGACCGAGCTACGAAAACTTGACGCCGGACTTTGGTTTGGTAGAGAACATGCCGGCGAGCACATTCCCACCCTTGAAGAAGTGCTTCAATTTGCAAAAGGTAAAATAGCGCTCAACATCGAAATTAAAACCGAAGCCGTGACGGATGAGTACCTTGAGGGCATTGAAGAGAAGGCGCTGAATCTGGTTAAGAAATATGAAATGGAGGACTATGTTTTGTTCTCCAGTTTTGATTACCGGGCTATAACTCACCTTAAACAGCTGGATGTGGACATCTCAGCAGCATTGCTCTACGAAAAGAAGCAATCGACCCGACGGCTTCCTTCCGAATTGGTTGAGGATTATACGGCCGATGCCTTTAATTGCAGCAGACGTCAGTTCACAAAAAGATGGGCAGAAGATACCCAAAGGCATAATATTCCTGTTTTTGTGTATACCGTAAATAAAGAAAGGCAGATGGAAAAAATGATTAAACGGGGAGTAAGCGGTATTTTCTCCGATAAGCCGGACCTTTTGAAGCAAGTTGTGGATAACATGTGGAAAACAAAGTAGCTTTTCTTGGCATTCTGCATTGAATGGGGGTAGGGAACCTCCTATATTTTACATCCATCAACTACACTCATTTCCCGCATGTCCACCAAATATATTTTTGTAACCGGAGGAGTTACATCTTCGCTCGGAAAAGGAATCATTTGTGCATCTCTCGGTCGTCTGTTGGTTGCGCAAGGCCTCAAAGTAACCGTCCAAAAACTGGATCCCTATATTAATGTGGATCCGGGAACTATGAATCCCTACGAACACGGAGAGGTGTACGTAACCGATGACGGTGCTGAAACCGATCTGGACCTTGGACACTACGAGCGATTTCTGGATATCAAAACTTCACAAAGTAATAATGTGACCACCGGTCGTATTTATTATGATGTGATTACAAAAGAACGACAGGGAGCTTATCTCGGTAAAACGGTTCAGGTGATTCCTCATATCACCGATGAGATTCAGTCTCATGTGCTCAAACTTGGGCAGTCGGGGAATTATGACGTTGTGATTATAGAAATTGGCGGAACCGTCGGTGACATTGAGAGCTTGCCCTATATTGAAGCTGTTCGCCAGTTACGATATAATGTCGGGCGCCAAAACACCCTTTCCATTCATCTGACACTGGTTCCATACCTGGCTGCAGCCGGAGAGTTGAAAACCAAGCCAACCCAGCATTCGGTTAAAACGTTGTCTGAAAGCGGACTTCAGCCTGATATCCTGGTCTGCCGAACCGAGCACCACCTCGACGAAACCATTCGCCGCAAAGTAGCTCAGTTCTGTAATGTGGATCTGGAAGATGTAATTGAGTCGCGCGATGCCCGAAGTATTTATGAAGTGCCTCTGTTGATGCAGGAAGAAGGCCTTGATAAAAGGGTGATCGAAAAGCTGAAACTAAAAACAGAAGAGCCAAATCTGGATAACTGGATTGGTTTTGTGGAAGCGGTTTGTAATCCTTCAGGCGACATAAATATTGCATTGGTTGGAAAATATGTTGAGCACCATGATTCTTACAAATCTATTGTGGAGGCGTTCATTCATGCCGGCGCGGTAAACGACTGTAAAGTGAATATTAGGTGGATACAGTCAGACAACCTGACCCGCGAAAATGTTGAAAAGGAGTTTAAGGATATATCCGGTGTTTTGGTGGCACCCGGTTTTGGAGGACGCGGTATCTCCGGAAAGTTAGCTGCTGTTGAGTACGCCCGAACAAACGATATTCCGTTTTTTGGGATATGCCTGGGAATGCAGTGTGCGGTTATCGAATATGCCCGGGACGTGTGCGGTTGGGAAGATTCCAACAGTACCGAGTTTGATGAAGACACCGAATACCCCATTATCGATATCATGCACGATCAAAAGAATATCGAGAATATGGGCGGAACCATGCGACTGGGTAAATATACCTGCAAGCTTAAGAAGGGGACCAAGTCTTACGAAGCGTACGGAGAGGAAGTGGTTGAAGAGCGCCACCGTCACCGGTACGAGGTGAATAATAACCTCCGGTACAAACTAACGGAAAATGGAATGGTTCTGGCGGGTATGAACCCCGAGCGCGATTTGGTGGAAATTGTTGAGATTCCGGATCACCCATGGTTTGTAGGCGTTCAATTTCACCCCGAATTAAGAAGTACGGTGAATAACCCGCAACCGCTTTTCGTGGATTTTGTGAAGGCCAGCCTGAAATATGCAAAATCTTCGAAGTTGTATAAGCCCCGCAAGGCGCAAAAAGCCGTAGCTGAAAATTCATAATGTCTGCTTCCTACACGAATCGGGTCCGAGTACGATCTTGTGGGTTATTGCTGAAAGACGAAAAACTGTTGCTCGTAGAACTGATGTCTCCGGTCACAAACCAATGGACATGGATTCCACCGGGAGGTGGAGTTGAATTTGGAGAGTCGCTTGAAGATGCTCTTATCCGTGAATTTGAGGAAGAGACCGGACTCCAAATATCCGTTGGCGAGCAGGTTCATATCAATGAAGTAATCCACGGATCTATTCACGCCATTGAGTTCTATCATAGAGTGAATCAGAAGGGCGGTGAGCTGGTACTTGGTAAAGACCCTGAACTGGATCCTGATAAGCAGATAATAAGGAATATCGGGTTTTTTAACCGGCAGGAAATTGAAGAGATGACCACGGCTCCGGATATTATCAACCCATCTCTTTGGGATCAATTAGGTCCTTAACTATTTAGATACTGCTGCACTTTTTCCAAAGAGTGCATGGGAGAACATCAAAGCTTGCAAAAGGCTTATCAAAGCCCGCTTCTTTCCTTATATTCAAGAAATTCTAACCAACATAAAAACATGAAGAAGCTATTCATTCTACTTTTTGCTCTCGGAATTTCAATCAGTGCCTGTACAAATACCGGGGATGTTAAAACTTTTGTAAATGCCAACGGTTACACATTCTCCGGTGATTCTCTGGTCACCTTCACAACCATGATTATCGAAGACGGGAAAATTAAAAAGGTGGGCGGACAAGAATTGTCAGATGGTGCCAGCGGAGAGATTATTGATTTAGCCGGAAAGACGGTGCTGCCCGGTTTGATTGACGCCCATGGACACGTAATGGGGCTTGGATTTCAGGAGCTGAATGTGAATGTAGCCGGGATTGAGTCACTGGAAGCCACACTGGATACCATCAAAGCATATGCAGAGGCAAACCCGGAGCTGGAATGGATTCAGGGACGTGGCTGGAATCAAACTCTGTGGGAGGAGAATGAATTTCCAACCGCTGAAGACCTGGATCGTGTAGTTCCGGACCGACCGGTGTACCTTTCCAGAGTGGATGGTCATGCAGGTTGGGTGAACAGCAAAGCCCTGGAATTGGCTCAAATAAGTAAAGACACTCCGGACCCACAGGGCGGAAAAATCATTCGGGATGGAAACGGGGAAGCAACCGGTGTTTTTGTGGATGCGGCCGAAAACTACATCATGGAAATTATTCCCGAACCCACTGAAGTTGAAAGAAAGCGCGCTCTGGAAGAAGCCTTAGAGCAAATGGCCAGTATGGGATTAACCTCTGTTCATGATGCCGGAGTAAGCGCTACGAACTGGGAGATTTATAAAGAGTTTGCCGATCAGGGAAAAATGACAACCCGTATTTATGCCATGATCGGTGGGATGACTGCTTTTGAAGAGCTTTCTCAAAACGGGCCGGTCGATTCGTATGCAAATGACCGGTTAGCCCTTAGAAGCGTGAAACTCTATTCGGACGGTGCACTCGGAAGCCGTGGAGCTGCCATGATTGAGCCTTATTCCGATGATCCCGGAAATCGGGGCTTGCTCTTTGCTGATCAACAAGAATTTAACGAAACCATGATGACCACGGCTTCAGCCGGATTTCAAACCAACGTACATGCCATTGGGGACCGGGCAAATCGTGTGATTTTGAATGCTCTTGAACATGTGCGCGATGAGCTTGGCAACCAGGGACTTCGTCACAGAATTGAACACGCACAAATTGTTGCGCTTGAAGACATTCCACGATTTGCAGAGCTGGATATTATAGCTTCCATGCAGCCACGCCATGCCACCAGCGATAAGAACATGGCCGTTGACCGTGTGGGGGAAGATCGTATTGAAGGAGGATATGCCTGGCAAACATTCCTTGATCAAGGCACTATTGTAGCTGCCGGCTCTGACTTTCCCGTTGAGCCATCGAACCCATTTTGGGGCCTATATTCATCTGTAACGAGAATGGATCATGAAGGCAACCCTCCGGGCGGCTGGTATCCGGATGAATCTCTGAGCAGAGCGCAAGCCCTCAAAGCTTTTACTATTGATGCAGCCTATGCGGCTCACCAGGAAGAAGTACTTGGCTCCATTGAAGAAGGAAAGTGGGCCGATTTTGTAATTATCGATCAGGATTACTTTGAGGTACCGGCGAGGGATATTTATAAGGTAGATATTCTGGAGACCTGGGTTGCCGGCGAAAAGGTATATTCCAAGGCAGATTGATTAAATCGGGAACATCAGTTTTAGAAGCCGGTTTAAGGTAATGAACATCTAAAAAATCAATATTTATGAAGTATAGAATAACCACATTTACTTGTTTGTTGCTTTCTGTTTCCCTGTTTCTGTTTTCGTGTAACACCACCAACAGCGACAAAAACCCGCCGGAAATGCCACCGTCTGAGTCAATGAAAGTTGATATGTCAGAGATGGAATCGGCTTCTAACAAAGTAGTTTCAAAAGCTGCTGAATCTAATTTCAATACAGCACTGTTTGCCGCCGGGGTAGCTAAAGTTATTTTAGAAGCGAACCTGGCCGTTCCGAGAGCATTGATGACAGCCGCTCAAAACAAATCAGCTGAAGCTGTAAATGGCAATGAGTGGGAGTGGAGCTACACCACGGCTGCCAACGGTGAGAATTACGGAGTTCGGTTAACAGCCAGTGTGGAATCTACCGAAGAAGTAACGTGGAATTTCTATGTTACCAATTCTGAACTGGGATACGACAATCAGTTGTTCTTTACCGGAACTTCAGATTTTGATGCCACTTCAGGCAGCTGGACTTATTTCGATTTGGAATCGGGTCGTGAAGTATCGGTAGTATCCTGGGAGCGCACAGAAAGTGAAACCTCGGTTGAACTGGAAGTTAAAAGCGACCGTAATGATAACCTTGGCGATTCCATTAGTTATGACTTTGACGGAACCGTAAAGACCGTTGTGTTTGTGGACGTTTCAGAAGATGAAACCACAACCATCAGTTATAACACTGAAACTATGACCGGTTTTATTATTTCACCTAATTATAATGAAGGTGCAAAATCATGCTGGGATGAGAATCTCAACAACACAACCTGTAGCAGTTAACAGCCGTTTATAGATCTTCAAAGAAATAGTTTAAGCCTCGTCTTTAATTGGACGAGGCTTTTTGTTTTATAAGAACTTCTGAAATCATATATTATATGTACAATATATGTAATAATTATTCAGGAGGCATTTATGGAAGGCAAACAAAATCCGTTAAGAGGGAGAGGAGCATCCGACAATCCCGTCAATCGTTTTGAAGGAAATTATATTGATTATGATGTGGATGAAGAAACGGGCGAAAAGCCATCCCCAAAAACACAGCTCATCAGGGATGACACTAAAACTATAATCACCTACAACAAGAGTGAAGACATCAGTTTCAATGCCAGCATCAATCCCTATCGCGGGTGTGAGCATGGGTGTATCTATTGTTATGCGCGGCCTTTTCACGAATACTTGGGGTATTCATCCGGGTTGGATTTTGAATCCAAGATTGTGGTGAAATACGACGCTCCCGAGTTACTCAGAAAAGAATTGAGTTCCCCAAAATGGAATCCTCAGGTAATTGCTATGAGCGGTGTAACGGATGTATATCAACCTTTGGAACGAAAGCTGGAATTGACAAGAGGATGTCTGGAAGTAATGGCTGAGTTTCGAAATCCGGTAGGACTAATCACCAAAAATCATTTGATAACCCGCGACATCGATATTCTATGTGAGTTGAATGACTACAACTGCGTGAGCGTGACGATATCGGTTACTACGCTGGATAAAGATTTGACCGGGGTAATGGAGCCAAGGACTTCACGACCGAACCGCCGGTTGGATGCAATCCGTCAGCTGGCGGATGCGGGGATACCTGTTGGCGTAAACGTGGCTCCGATCATCCCGGGATTAACCGATCATGAATGTGCGGAGATTCTGGAAAAAGCATCTGCAGCCGGGGCATCATTTGCAAATTATATCATTCTACGGTTGCCTTACAAAGTGAAGGACATGTTCCAGGAATGGTTGGGACAGCACTACCCGGAGAGAAAGAAGAAGGTGCTGCGCAAGATTCTGGATATTCGGGACGGAAAACTAAACAGTTATGAGTGGAAAGAACGGATGAAAGGGAAAGGGAATTTCTCAAAACAAATTTCCGATCTGTTTAAAGTGCAGACTAAAAGGTTGGGGCTCAATGAGAAGAAACGATATCTCACCACAGATCATTTTAAAAAAAGCACAGGCACACAATTGAAGTTGTTTTGAGTGGCATTACAATTATTTAACAGAAAAAAAGAAACTATTAGGAATTTTCTTCGTCTTAATACTGTGTTAAGTAGCTTTTTATAAGCCCGATTATCTTAATAACGAGAGCGAAACCTTTAGAAAAGTAGCTTTTTCAACATATTAGCCCTCAAAACAGATATCGGGTTTTTTTCTTTCCTGATAAAGCGGCAATTCATCCAATCTTTAAATTTGTACCGTATTTCTAATTTGACATTTGACTACCTGGAAATTACAATTCAGGAGCCAATCTAAAACTCTCATAAGAGGAGGATACGTTATGAATGAAGAGACAGCATTTCTCGATGCCGCAGAAAGCGGCGATATTAAAACCATCCGATCACTTCTTCAAGATGGTATAAACGTGAACACTAAAGACAACCATGAACGAACCGCCCTGTTGAAAGCCGCCAAGCACGGGCATATGAATGTAGTTGAGCTTTTAATTAAGAACGGTGCTGAAATCGATCACCGTGACAACAGGGGAACGTCGGCTTTGTATTGGGCTTCGACGAACGGACATTATGATATTGTACAATTATTAATTGAGAACAGCGGGGATGTGGATGTTCACGACGACCGCGGATGGTCAGCTAAAGACCAAGCCATAACGCATCACCATGATGGCGTTGTAAATTTATTAAATGAAGCCGGAGCTCATTAACCGGAAAAACGATCAGGAATAATCATTTATAAAAGCTCCATCGAAATTCGTTGGAGCTTTTATTTTATTCTTTAGCGTAAAGCAAAAAGATAGTTGGCCGCTTATCCAGATCCGGTACCTTCATAGATTCCCACTCAGAAATATGCTTCGAAATAATTTCCTCCGAGGGCAGTGTGATATCAGTGGCAGTGCAAAGCCGGGTGGCCGGTGAACAAACGGAAATAGCATCTTTAAGCAGCTCGTTATTTCGGTAAGGAGCTTCCATAAAAATCTGGGTGCGGTCGTGCCGCCTGGATTCACCTTCCAGCTGGTTAATCATCGACTTCCTTTTCTTCTGGTCCATTGGCAGGTAACCGTGAAAGGAGAATTGCTGGCCGTTGAATCCCGAAGCCATAAGGGCAAGCAGGATAGAAGAAGGCCCAACAAGAGGAACCACATTTATCTGATATTGATGTGCCAGCTTCACCAATCGCGCTCCGGGATCAGCAACTCCGGGTGCTCCGGCTTCCGAAAGAATGCCTGCATCCCGACCATTAAGCAAGGGTTTAAGAAATGAGTGAATTTCTTGCTCCGGGGTATTCTTATTAAGCGGGTAGAAATCTATTTCGTACTCCGGAACGGTATCTCCAACCCATTGAAGGAAAGAAGTGGCGGTTTTCAGGTTTTCCACCATCAATACATCGAGTTTTCTTAAGACCTCCAGCGTGTACTCTGGGATGGTATTGTTTCCCGGAGTTTTGCCTAAGGTGGAAGGGATCAGATAAAGCGTGCCGGTATTCATTAATCTACCCGTTCGATTTCAAATTTCTCATCATTTTCGTCTGCGACTTTTCTGCGCACATATCGGTTTACAAAAAAACCGGAAATAACCGTCACTACCAAACCGATGAAAGCAACACTCATATTAAAAAGGGAAGTGCTTTTTTGAATATTGAAGGTGGGGTAAAGTACAATTTCCTGAAAGGCTCCTTTTTGATAACGGATAGGGATGTTATTGGACTTCATGAGTTCCTGCGCCATTTGCACAGACAGAGAAAGCCGGCGCTCAATCAACTCATCCTCCGTTTCGAAGCGGATATCAATATAACCATTACTTTGAGCCGCAATTTGTTTGATGTCAAAATCAGTGACTTCGGCAAGGTAGGTGGTTCCATTTTCGTAGGTATCTATGGAGCTTTGGTAAACCAGCCCTTGCTGAATAACCAGAAATAAAAGATAAGCCGGAATAGCCCAGTAAAAGTACAGCAGTCGGTAATTATTCATCATTTGCAGCTATTTCATTTTGAGTAGTTTCGTAGAGCGCAGGGTCCCAAATCAGCCGTTGCTGGTAATCTTCCTGCATGTGATTTGCCGACATATGTACCCAGAATCCAACAGGTAGCTGATCAAAAAATACCGCTTGTACCGAGGTATGTCCGTCATAAATGGAAGTTCCAAAATCGATACCTCCCAGCAGGCCCATCCGGTTGTCGTAAATAGCGCCATAGTCTTCAAAACTTCGGGAAATTGGTTCAGAACCCATTGGCCAGCGTAGTTTCTCTTTAATGGCTTCAGATACTTCTTCAGAAATAACCCGATTCTCTATGAGGCTGGACATCAAATCAGCCAGTTGACTGGTGGTGGCTTGCGGAAAGTAAGTCAGAGCATCCCGTTCCTGCATAAAGGTGAGGGAAAGCCGATCATCATAAAACTGATTTTTGACCTGCTGATTATATTCTTGATCATCCCGTAGTTTTGTAGCTTCGGAAATGGATTGTTCAGCAAATTCAGTAAAACTCATACTGCTTAGCGCGGCTGTATCATTCAGAGCCGGATTGATGCGCATATACATACCACTGAAGGGAAGAGGCAGTGCTGTTTCAGGCATTCCTACTGTGTCAATCAGACTCCTGATGTTTTCTTCCCCGAGCCGGAACCAAAGATAATCGGCTGAAACCAGGTCGCTGTTTTGGAGCATGGCCAGAACCACATCATCAAGTGGGGCCGTACCGCTTTCAAATTCTTCAATTAGCTTATTGTGATTGTTCTCACTGATCTCGGGCAGGGCAAATTTCTCAATTTCTTTCAGGCTTATGGTTTCATCAGGATCCAGAAGTCCTTCAGCAACCTGCCGTTCATATTCCATTAGCAGGAACAGGTTCGAGGTGGCACCAAGGGCGCGGGGAATATCTTCCTGATAAAAAATCCCGGAATCGGGGTCGTTAACATTGTATGAAGTAATGGAAACCCACTCCGGATGCTCGCCTATAAACTCTGCCAAACCGGCAAGGGAGTAGGTATTCTCGATATACTGGCTGCCTTCAGCCATTCCTTCTTCGTTTTCAAAAAGGGTTTCAAAGCCAGAATAATTAAGGCCTATGACCAAAGCAAATACAAAGGCGGCCGCAGCCAGAAAGGTGAACAGGAACTTAAGTGCTCTCTTCAAGAAACAGGATATTTAGTCGGATTAATATTAGCTCTAAAGATACGAAGAAGAGTAAAGCTTATCTTGAATTTTGAAAGGAATTCTTTCTTGTTCAAACTACCAAACCAAACACGGATGAAGCGGATTATTACGGATTAGAAAACCTGGAATTAGCCTTCCAAAATCTCTACCTCATACAACTGCATTAGCCCGCAATAGCGCAAGTGTCCACTTGTGCGGTGGTGTATTAAATTTACATGCTCTGGGTCAGGATCGTTTCAGCCTATATCAACAATAACGGACCTCTTCTGTCTTCTCCTTCGTAAGGAGAAGGACGCCTGAACTATATTTTGAATAGTAAAGATAATGGTTTTTCATGGTGAGATGTGAAAGCCTCTCCTTGCGAAGGAGAGGTTTGGAGAGATCGGAAGTTCGTACATCTAACAAGCCTGCCAATAGTACATTTGTGCGGTGGTATATCAAAATTTACATGCTCTGGGCAAGGATCGTTTCAGCGTATATCAACAATAACGGACCTCTTTTGTATTCTCCTTATTAAGGAGAAGGACTTCTAATCCAGGTTCAGTCCTGAAATTCCTAAATTACATTCCCGCAATAGCCTGCATCATAATGGCGCACAAGTAAGCTCCATAAGTACCTAAAGCATAACCCAGAACGGCGAGTAATACACCAACCGGGGCTAACGCTGAATGGAAGGCCGAAGCTACAATAGGAGCAGATGCTGCTCCCCCTACGTTAGCCTGACTTCCAACGGCAACAAAGAAGAAAGGTGCTTTAATAAGCTTTCCAACCGTCAACAATACGGCCACATGAATCAGGATCCACACGGCACCGATTACAAAGAAACCGGGTGCATCCAGCATGGATGCAATGTTCATTTTCATACCTATTGTCATTACCAGGATGTACAGAAAAAGACTTCCCAGTTTAGAAGCTCCGGCCCCTTCAAGATTTCGAACTTTGGTGAACGACAGGATAAGTCCGCCGGTAGTAGCTACTACTACAATCCAAAAGAAGGAAGAGTTGAGGCTTAAATCAGCCAGAGCCGGCGCATTTTCATCGATCCAAGGAGCGATGGTGTCACCGGCAAGGTGACCAAGAGCTACGATCACGAAAGCCACGGCAATTATTTTAGTGAAATCCACCAGGGTTGGAACCCGGGCAATGTTGGCCTGATATTCAGCGATGTTGTGTTTTAGTTCATCAATAGCAGACGAGTCGGCTTTAAACCACTTATCCACCTGCTCGGAGATACCCGCACCGTAGAGCAGGAAAGCCATCCAGATGTTGGCTACGATAATATCCACAGTTACCATAGCGCCGAAAAGATCGGTACTTGGCTCAAACACTTCCAGCATGGCGGTTTGGTTGGCACCACCGCCAATCCAGCTTCCGGCCACGGTTGCAAGTCCACGCCAAACGGCATCCGGTCCGGTTCCGCCAACAATTTCAGGACTGATGGTTCCCACAATAAGCAAGGCAATGGGGCCGCCAATCATAATACTTCCGGTTCCTGCCAAAAACATAATGACTGCTTTTGGTCCCAGGTTCATAATTCCTTTGAGATCTATGCTCAGGGTGAGCAGTACCAAACTTGCCGGCAGTAGATATCGGGAAGCTACATAATAGAGATTGGAATCGGCTTCAGAAACTACCCCAAAGGTAGTCAGCAGCGAAGGGATGAAGTAGCACAAGAGCAGCGAAGGCACAAACTTGTAGAATTTCTGCCATTTGGGATTATCACTGTGAGAGGTAATGAAAATTCCGGCCAGTATAGCCATCAAAAGTCCAAAGGTAACCGCATCGCTGGTGATTAGTGCTGAATCCATGAAGTAAATTTTGTTCTGAATTTAATGTCGAGTGAGGATACAAAATTCTTGGGAATGAGGCATGTACTCATTCATCCCTTAAAAACCGTAAAAAAATGGTTAAATAGAGCTTTTCTATAGGGGATTGGCCGATAGAGTCTTTATTTTCTGCGCTCACTCATTCATCAATAAACTTTTTAGAATTAATGATTGTATCCAAATTCGGAGGCACCAGTGTAGGCACGTTCGATGCCATGCAACGCAGTGCCAAAATCGTTGCGTCTGATCCGGACCGCCGGCTCATCGTGATTAGTGCGACTTCCGGCACCACCAACGACTTAGTAGCCCTTTCAGCAAGCCAGCTAGATTCTACCCAGAGGGAAGAACTTCTTGGCAATATAGAGAAGCGCCATCTTGCCATTATTGAGCAATGTAAAGAGGAAGAGAAGCTCAGAGATGCATTTTATACCGAGTTTTCCGGGCTGCGCGAACATCTTGATTTTGTAGGACGTGATAAGCGCTGGAAAGATGCCTTATACGCATTCGGAGAGTTGATGTCCACCCGGATTTTTGTTGAAGTACTAAGAGAATACGGAGTGGATGCCGAGTGGCTGGATGCCCGGAATGTGATGAAAACCGATTCCACCTTTGGGAATGCAGAGCCCATTCTCGCATCCATTAAAAAGAAGGCTGATAAACATATTCAGAAAGGGAAAACCTATCTGACTCAGGGCTTTATTGGTTCGGATGTATTTGGAAATACCACCACGCTGGGCCGGGGCGGGAGTGATTTTTCAGCCTCTTTGTTTGCTGAGACCATAGGTGCCGACACCCTTGAGATCTGGACGGATGTAGCCGGGGTGTTTACTACCGATCCTCGTATTGTACCCGACGCCTTTCCGATTAATGAGATCACGTTTGATGAGGCGGCTGAGCTTTCGGTTTTTGGCGGGAAAGTGCTGCACCCGGCAACCTTAAAACCGGCAATGAGAGCAGGGGTAAACGTACGGGTAGCTTCCAGTTCTGATCCCGAAAATTCCGGTACATACATCGTAAAAGATGCGGAGAAAAAGCCGCCTATTCGGGCAATTTCCCTGCGTAAAGATCAGACCTTACTGACGGTAAACAGTCTGGAGATGCTTCACCAGCATGGATTTCTGGCACATTTGTTTAATGTACTGGCAGAGCATAAAATATCAGTTGACCTGGTGAGTACAAGTGAGGTAAGCGTAGCGCTCACCCTGGATACGGCTGTAAATGCGGCCAACAAGGTAGAGTTAAATGAGGATGTGCTGGAAGAACTCGGCCGGTTTGCAGAAGTCATCGTGGAAGAGGAGCTTGCATTGATTGCTTTGATAGGGAATGATCTCCAGAAGACTTCGGGAATCGGTGGGCCGTTATTTACTGCCCTGGAAGAGTATAACGTCCGGTTAATTTGTCATGGGGCCAGCCCGAATAATCTTTGTTTTTTGGTTGAGCAGAAACAAGCTGAAGATATCGTGCGGATGTTGCACGCGAAATTTATCACTGAATAAGAATCAGATTTATGAAAATTGCAGTTATTGGAACAGGAAAGACCGGTGGAAAAGTGGTGGAGCTTTTAGGAGATGAACTATCCGAAGCTTTTGACTCATCGAATCCCCCCACCGTAGAGAAACTTCAAGCAGCTGATGCGGTTATCATCTTTGTACCGGGCGACGCGGTGCCTGATGTAATGGACACAGTGATTGAGGCCGGCATTCCGGCCGCATGGGGAAGTACCGGTTGTGAGTGGCCAAACGATTTGGAGGAGCAGGTAAAAGCCAAGAATGCGAAATGGATTATGGCTTCCAATTTTAGCCTGGGAATGAATGTAATCCGCAAAAGCATCGAGGCTATTTCGGCGGGATCAAACATTTTGAAAGACCCGGAATTTCATATTCACGAAGTGCATCACGTTCATAAAAAAGATGCCCCCAGCGGAACGGCACTGTCCTGGAAGGAGTGGTTGGATAAGGAAGCGGAAGTAACCTCAGCCCGTGAAGGTGATGTGAAAGGAATTCATGAACTGACCCTGAAAACAGAAACAGAAGAAATCACCCTAAAACATAAGGCCTTAGACCGTGCTTTATTTGCAGAAGGGGCGATTTGGGCCGCAAAGCAACTGGTAAACCATTCGAAGATGGAAGCAGGAATTCGTACCTTTGGGCAGTTATTTGATCAAGTAATGGAGGAACAAAAATAATGGAAAATTTTCCACTGTGGACGGCTATTGTCACCCCGATGAACACAGACGGGAGTGTGGACTATGACAGCTTTGAACAGCTTCTCAGAAAACAGGAGGAGGCCGGCAATGGCGTTTTGATTTTGGGCAGTACCGGAGAAGGGCTGAACCTGAATGAAGAAGAAAAAAGAGAGGTTGTCGAGTTCACCAAGGATCTGAATCTGGATGTTCCGTTTATGATTGGAGTTGGTGGCTTTAACCTTCCTGCTCAGGTCGATTTCATCCACTTTTGCAATGAAATAAAACCTGATGCATTACTATTGGTAACACCTCTTTATGCAAAACCGGGAGCTGAAGGTCAGTTTGAGTGGTTCAGTGAATTGATGGCTGAGACGGATGTTCCCTGTATGCTTTACAATGTACCTTCCCGAACGGGGGTAAAAATGCATCCGAGTGTTCCCGCCCGCCTCAGTAAAGAATTTGATCACCTGATGGGAGTGAAAGAGGCCAGCGGAAGTGTAGAAGAGTTCAAGGCTTTCCGCCGCGAAGCACCCGATGTTAAATTCTACAGCGGTGATGATGGCATGACGCCGGCTTTTAGTAAAGAAGGCGGTGTAGGCTTGGTTTCCGTAGCTTCAAATGTATGGCCGAAAGCTACTCACAAATATGTGGAACTTTGCCTGAAAGTAGAAACCGAAGGATTATTCCCTTTATGGAAAAATGCCACGGACGCCTTATTCAAAGCCCCGAATCCCGTTCCCGTAAAAGTTCTGCTTGGCAAAAAGAACTGGATAGCTACTGATACCGTTAGGTTGCCATTGTCGCTGGGTGATATTTCTGAAGAAGTGGAAGCCAACCTGACGCAAGCGGATGAGGACATAGCAGCCTGGCTTGCTGAGGAATAAAATTAGTATTTAGTCATTCTGAGCCAAGCAAAGAATCTTCAAAGGTTTGGTTAGCGAAGATCTTAAAGACTGCTTGGAATGTCGCAATCAATGAATTCAATAATCAAAACTATAGAATGAGTTACGAAGATATTTTAGATCAACTGGAAGAAGGAACTGTAAGAGCAGCCAACAAAACCGAAAATGGCTGGGAGGCAAATGTTGAAGTGAAAGAAGCCATTTTGGCCTCTTTTAAAGACGGTGAAAATACTTCCTATGAAGGCATTTATGAGGGGTTTGTAGATAAACACAACCTGCCTCCCCGGTATTTTGGTCCTGAGGACGGTGTGCGTTTGGTTCCGGGTGGTTCATCCGTTCGCAGAGGGGCCTACGTTTCATCCGGTGTAATCATTATGCCGCCTGCTTATATCAATGTTGGTGCTTATGTGGATGAAGGTTCAATGGTTGATAGCCATGCTCTCGTGGGTTCTTGTGCCCAGATTGGGAAGAATGTACACATTTCAGCCGGAGTACAGATAGGTGGAGTATTAGAGCCTGTCGGGATGAATCCGGTGATCATCGAAGATGATTGTTTTATCGGGGCTGGTTCAGTGATAGTGGAAGGAATTCTTGTGAAGAAAGGAGCCGTTATTGCACCCGGTGTTACGCTTTCCAAAGCCGTTCCTGTTTATGATACGGTGAATGAGAAAGTTCTGGAGCGTGGTTCAGCTATTCCTGAAAATGCAGTGGTTATTCCGGGAACACGTCCGGTGAGTAACGATTGGGCTAAAGAAAATGGCCTCAGCATGGCTTGCCCGATTATCGTGAAGTACAGAGATGAAGGAAGTAACGCTTCCCTGGAATTAGAAGAAGCCCTTCGGTAGTCATGTGATAACGTGTTAAAGTGTTTACGATCATGGATAGAAACGTAAACACTTTAACACTTTTCAGACTGCCAGAGCTTTATTCGCAATTGCCAATCCTTTCACAAACGCCTGAATTACGGCTTCCAGGGTATCTGGGGATGCTCCCTTAGAAGTAAAGCGATGTCCTTCTTTCTCAAGGGTCAGGGTTACAATTACCAGAGAGTCGGTATCCGGACTCAGGATTTCCACTTCGTGATTTATGACTTCAAGCGGAAGAAACCCATCCGTTTCGGATTTGATAGCGGTTAGAATGGCATCAATGGGTCCCACACCCTGATCAAGGGAAATGATCTCGTCTTTGTCTTCAATTTTCAACTTCACGGCTGCACTTACCAGTCCGTGTTTACGCATGGTAAGCTTGTAATCCACTACTTCAACCGGGTACTCGAGATCCGCATCCTCATTATAAACCAATGAGCGAAGTACCTTAATCTCTTCCTCTTTAAGGGTTTTCCCTTTTCGGTTGATGTTATTCACATACTCATCATACAGCTTGGTATGTCCCTCGTCCATATTGACGTTCTCAAAGCCTGTGTTACGTGATTGACCCCAGCTGTTCTTTTGCATGTCAATAAATCCGGACTCAATATATTGCTGAATGCGTTCGAGGTTTGGTGGGAGTACCGGAGAGGAGAGAGAGTATTTGGCCACGATATGTGAACTCTTGAGCCCGGTACCCGTGAGCACGAACAGGCATTTCTTTCCTTTAAATTGATCCAGGTTGTTTTTGAAGGTGGCAAGCGGAATGGCACAAGCCGGTTCGGTGAAATAACCTTCCTCAACGGTCATTTCTTGCATCGATTCGAGCAATTCATTCTCGGTTGCGGTAAAGGCAAGTCCGTCCGTTTCCTCAATTCCGCGGAATACCTTGTAGAAGTCCAGCGGGTCGGCCACGGCCACGGCATCCGCCATGGTATTTACCTGTTCTTTGACGATTTTATCCTTCTTAAAAATCCCTTCCACCACCGGTGAACTTTGTTCGGGTTGAACTGCAATAAAGCTTGGGATTTTTTCAATCATCCCGGCTGCCTTCATCTCTTTGTAGCCTTTGTAGATGGCAGCAAAATTGGTTCCGGCGCCAATGGGTACAAAGATGTAATCAAATTCAGTATCACCCTGCTCGTACAGCTCATAGGAGAATGATTTTTGTCCTTCCTGACGGAAAACATAGTCCCCGGCAAGGTAGTAATTTCCGGATTTGGCAAACTCACGACACAGTTTCTCACATGCCATAAAATCACCTTTAATCTTGATGATAGTCGCGTCATAAATGGTAGCCTGGGCCAGTTTTACTTCAGGCGTTTTTTCCGGCACAAACACGAAACAAGGAATTTTGAAATAACAGGCATAGGCAGCCACTGATGCAGCCATATTTCCGGTAGAGGCCAGGCAAATAGCATCAGCACCCAGCTCCAGGGCTTTTTGCACTTCTATATAACTTCCCCGGTCCTTAAAGCATCCGGTGGGATGTTCAAATTCAAGCTTGGCGTACAGTTCAGCATCATATCTCTCGGAAAGACGATCGAGCTTCTTCAGCGATGTATAATGGTTCTTGAGAGGATCCGGTAAAATCTCTTTCAGCGGATACTGAATGTGCTTTTCGGATTTGTTGTACTCAATATCCAGAACGCCTCCGCAATGCGTGCAGTAGGTGCTGGTTTCTCTCTCGTCATTTTCACGGCCGCACATAATGCAGCTCATGGTATATCCGGAATTGCTTGATTTCATAGGATAATGCTATTGGGATTGTCGCAAATAAACTGTTTTAGAAGGTATCAAAAAATTAAGAAAAAAGCGCTTTTTCAGCCGTTCTGATTACAATGGAAGTATAATAATTTCTTCAAAATCCAGGTCCAGTTCACTTAAAACCGGAGCTGCAATTTCTTCAATTTCATGCTCTTCGTAGTCATTCAATCCTTCCAGCTTCACATATAGAATATCGTTGTGTTCGTCGATGAAAAATTGTGCATCGGTCGACTCAAAACTGTCTCTCAGGGTTTGAATAAGGAATTCTACATCCTCAATAAAAGCTTTAATTTCGTCTTCGGTAGGTTCGCTCATTTTCCGTAGGTTCTTGCTTATAAATTCAGCCTAAATCTATGAATAATTATTTGGCAAAACTGTGGGAAATTTCCCGGAAACCGGAACGGCTCATTGTAGGGTTGATGTCCGGCACTTCTCTGGACGGACTGGATATATGCTTGTGTAAGGTGTACGGATCGGGAAGTAATTCAAAGATTGAAGTGATAAAGTTCACAACAAAGGAATATTCAACTCCTTTGCGAGATCGAATTCGTGCTATTCAATCAAAGGAACAGGTACCTGCCCGGGAATTAACCATTCTGCATACCGAACTTGCCGGACGATATGCTTCCTGCATTTTGGATTCACTGAATGACTGGGATATTGACCCTGGAGATGTTGACTTGATTGCCAGCCACGGCCAAACCATATATCATGCCCCTGCCCAAAGTGAGGGCGAAGAACATGCCACCCTTCAGATTGTAGATGGAGATCATATTGCTCATAAGTCAGGAATTATCACTATTTCCGATTTTCGACAGAAACACACCGCTGTTGGGGGAGAAGGTGCGCCGCTGGCTGGTATATTTGATGAAGTGCTTTTTCGTCATCCGGAGAAGCACCGGCTTTTGCTGAACCTGGGAGGGATCGCCAATTTTACCTGGTTGCCTTCCCATAAAAGCGGGGACCCAATTTTGACCAGCGATACCGGCCCGGCCAACACACTCATCAATGAGGCCATGCAAAAATATTTTGATCAGCCTTTTGACAAAGGAGGTAAAGTGGCTGCATCCGGAACTGTTCATTCCGAACTGGTTAGGTATATTTTGCTTGAACCTTATTTTAGAAAAGCATTTCCAAAAACAACCGGTCAGGAAGATTTCAGGCTGGAATTCACCGAAAACCTGATGGAAGGGCATGGCATTGAACTTGCGAAGGAAGACCTTGTGGCTACGCTAACGGCGGTCACATCGCAAAGTATCAGCCGGGCCTTTGATGAGATAGTCGGTGATCAGGAGTTTGAGTGTTTTGTAAGTGGAGGAGGCATTCACAACAAAACGTTGATGAATGATCTGAAAGAGCGAAACCCCAATGCAACATTCAAGGATATAGAAGACCTGGGAATTTCAGTCGATGCCAAAGAAGCTGCCATGATGGCCTTTTTTGGCAATGAGTTAGTGGCCGGAGAAGGATTTTCTATTCCGGGGGTTACGGAAGAAAAAGTTCATTTAGGGAAGATTAGTCTGCCGGGGTAAGAATCACTGTTTTTGAACCCTGATTCACATGATTTTCGAATTACCCGGATTTATTTGAACATGTTCTGTAGAAACAGTTTTTTCCTTATTCAACTAAGCTGTTTCTTCCAAAGCCCAAACCAGCTCATCCACAATACGCTCAATTTGTTCTTTGGTGATGACCAGAGGCGGAAGGAACCTTACAACGGTTCCATGAGCAGCATTGCCAAGTACGTTATGCTCAAACATTTTATCTATAACAGGCCGGGCGGGGCGGTCGAGTTCCACCCCTAACATAAGCCCGAGTCCGCGTATATCTTTAACAGAAGGATACCCGGATAGCTTCTCTTTGAGCAGCTTCATCATAAATGCGCCTTTCTCTGCTGCTTGTTCGGTGAGTCCTTCTTCTTCAATGGCGTCCAGTGCTGCATTGGCAACATGGCAGGCAAAAGGATTTCCGCCAAATGTAGTGCCATGATCACCGAATCCCAGTGCTGAAGCCACTTCTTCTTTTGCCAAAACGGCTCCAATGGGAATTCCACCCGCCAATGCCTTTGCGGTAGCAACAATATCAGGCATTACATCAAAATGCTGGTAGGCGTAAAACTTCCCGGAGCGACCGATCCCACATTGTACCTCATCTATAATCATAAGGATGTTAAGTTCATCGCAAAGCTGCCGGGTTTTTTTCAGGAATTCACCGTCAATTACATTCACCCCGCCGGAGCCTTGTATGGTTTCAAATCCTATGGCAATGGTATCTTCATCTACTGTAGCTTTCAGGGCTTCAAAATCATTAAATGGAACCTGATCAAATCCGGTGGGCATGGGGTCAAATCCCTCCCGATAGCTGGGCATTCCCATCGCGATGGTAGTCACCGACCGCCCGTGAAACCCTTCACTGAGAGTAACGACATTCCCGGACTTTCCGTTTTTCTTACCCCACTTTCGAGCCATTTTTACACAGGCTTCCATGGCTTCCACACCACTGTTACAAAAGAAAACCCGGTCTAAACCGGACAATGTTGCCAGTTTTTCAGCCAGCAGACTCTGAGGCTCATTGTAAAAGAAATTGGAGGCATGCAGCAGCTTGTCGGCCTGTTCTTTAATGGCAGCAACTATTTTGGGGTGAGCATGCCCGAGGTTATTCACAGCCAATCCGCCAAAAGCATCGAGGTATTCGTTTCCCTCGGTATCCCAAAGTAATGCTCCTTTTCCATGAGAGAGGGTAACGGGCAGGCGGTTGTACACCTGGAAGTGGTATTGTTTTTCGAGCTGCTGTGCTTTGTCCATGTTTTTAGTTTCGTTATTCGTTAACAGTTAATGGTTATTCGTTGGGAAACAATTCACGAATAACGATTTAACCATTAACGAGTTTTAGCCCAATCCGACCTCGTTCCAGGTCCAAAGTAATGATTTCAAGACTCAGAATATCTCCAACACTTACCACATCATGAGGGTCTTCAATCTTCTTGTTTTCGGCCATGTTAGAGATGTGAAGCAGTCCGTCTTGTTTAACTCCGATATCTACAAACGCTCCGAAATCAACTACGTTCCGAACGGTACCTTCCAGTTTCTGACCTGCTTTAAGGTCTTCCATCTTCATCACATCGGTGCGAAGTAACGGCTTTTGAAGGTTTTCACGAGGGTCACGTCCCGGTTTCTGCAAGTTTTCTATAATCAGCTCCAGGGTAGGAACCCCAACGCCGATTTGCTCAGCTGTTTCTCCGAGGTTCACATTTTTGAATTTGGATGCAATCTTATCCTTCTCTGAAGAAAGGTTTTCGAGATTGATGCCAAACAGATTACAAAGCTTCTCAGCAGCCTCATAACTTTCGGGGTGAATGGCGGTGTTGTCCAACGGATTCGTGGACTCGGGAATCCGCATGAATCCGGCCGCCTGCTGGAAGCGGAAATCACCTACACCGTCAATACCACGAATTTGCTCGCGGTCCATAAAAATCCCCTTTTCCTCCCGATGTTTCACGATGTTGGTAGCCACCCGTTTGCTTAATCCGGAGATGTGAGACAGCAAAGGAGCAGATGCCGTGTTCAGGTTCACCCCAACTTCATTCACGCAACTTTCAACCACATCGTCCAGTTTGCCGGCCAGCTGATTCTGATTCACATCATGCTGGTATAAACCGACCCCAATCGATTTTGGATCAATTTTTACCAACTCCGCCAATGGATCCTGAACCCGTCGGGCAATGGAGATGTTTCCACGTTGTGCAGCATCCAGCTCTGGGAATTCCTCCCGGGCAACTTTAGAGGCCGAATAGACCGATGCTCCCGCTTCATTCACAATCAGGTAGTGAAGTTCTTCATCAGGGTGTTTCTCTTTTCGTTTTTGGAGGAAGTCGGCCACAATCTGCTCGGTCTCGCGACTGGCAGTTCCATTACCGATGGCGATCAGGCTCACCCCGTACTTATCAATCAGCTTTTCGAAAACAGCTTCTGCTTCTGCTACTTTTTTCTGTGGAGGAGTTGGGTAGGTGGTGGTTCCTTCCATGTATTTTCCATGCTCATCCACTACAGCGACTTTACAACCGCTTCGGAAAGCGGGGTCAATGCCCATTACTACTTTTTTGTCGAGCGGGGGCTGCATAAGCAGGTTGCCAAGGTTGGTTGCAAAGGTTTCGATAGCATGTTCATCGGCTTTGTCGGTAAGCTCACTTCTTAGTTCCCGTTCCAGTGATGGGAACAACAGGCGTTTGTAAGCATCTTCTACAGCATCCTGCAGGTATTCCGTGAAAATACTCAGGTCGTTGTTGATCACCAGGTCGTCAATATTCTCGAGCGTTCGTTCTTCCCAAAGTTCCACATTTACGAACAGGACGTTTTCCTTTTCGCCGCGGTTGATGGCCAGAATTTGGTAAGGCTTCATTTTGCTGGCACGGTAGGAGAACTCGTAATAATCTTCGTAATTCGTTCGGTCTTTGATCGCCGGGTTTTTCTTAGTAACGATATTGGCATGCTCAGCGAATACCTTTCGCAGCATTTCCCGCACTTCCAGGCTTTCGTTGATCCATTCCGCTACGATGTCGGTAGCTCCGCCGAAGGCATCTTCAACTGTCTCTACTTCTTTTTCTTTATCGATGTATTCCCTGGCGTATTCAACCGGATCACCTTTCTCAATTTTCTGATCCCAGATAAGCTGAGCCAATGGCTCTAATCCTTTTTCCTTGGCTTTATCACCCCGGGTTTTACGCTTTTGTTTATAGGGAAGGTAGATGTCTTCCAGCGTGGTAATGTCGGTGCAAGCTTTGATCTGCTCTTCCAGCTCAGGAGTAAGTTTATCCTGCTCTTTGATGGATTTAAGAACCGTTTCTTTACGGGCTTCGAGTGTTCGCTGGGTCTCTAAGCCATCCCGGATAGCGCGGATTTGTTCCTCATCCAGTCCATCGGTGGCTTCCTTACGGTATCGGGCCAGAAAAGGGACCGTAGCTCCCTCATCTAAAAACTTGGCTACGGTACTGATTTGCTTAGGTGAAAAATTCAGTTGCTTCGCTAAAAAACTAAAAATAGAAGTATCGCTCATTGATGATATTCGTTTCAAAATTAAGACGCTGAAAATAAGAACTCGGCTTTAGAATTATGAATTTTAAATGATAAAATTTTCGTTATTTGCTGAATCTATATCCAAACTTCCAATCGAGAGGGCGACCAAGAACGAATAACGATTTCCGATTAACGAAAATAAATATGTAACCTTTTCTATTATCATCAGTGTATAAGGTTGAAAACATAAAGCTCGGGAAATTTACACGGTGGATTCAACTTCGGATAAGGCATTGATGATGAAAGTAAAGAACGGTGACCTGGATAAGTTGGGGCTGTTGTTTGAGCGATATAATCGACCGTTATTCAGTTTTTTCTACCGGATGTGTAAAGAAGCAGAGCTTTGTGAAGACCTGGTTCAGTCTGTTTTTGAGCGCATGTTAAAATACCGGGACACTTATACCGGCGACGGTAAGTTCACCACCTGGATGTTCAGTATTGCCCGGAACGCTCACATCGATCATTACAGAAAGCAGCAGCGGGAAGGAATTCCGGTAGAAATTGATGAAGAACGACTGGAAGTGGAGCAGGAAGAAACGAAGGTAGTGGTCAATAAAAAAGAGAAAAAGGAACTGCTTGAAATTGCACTGAGCCGTCTTGATGAAGATAAAAGGGAGATTATTGTATTGAGCCGTTTTGAAGGCTTGAAGTACAAAGAAATCGCCGATATTCTGGATACTACCGAAGGGGCGATTAAAGTAAAAATGTTTAGGGCCATGAAAGAATTAAAAGATTTGGTAAATACCTTAAATGAGGAATGCAGCCATGAATGAACAACACGAACAATTAATAGCCGACTACCTGGCCGGGAATCTGGATGATGCCGGCAAGACACAGGTGGAAGAGCTGATTGCCAACGGCACTATCGACTTTATGGAGTTTCGTGAGCTCGAGAAACTGCACGAAGACCTGGGTTCTATATCTGCCCCGGCTCCCGGAAAGGAAATGAGTTCGAAGTTCTACACAATGTTGGAGAAGGAAAAGCAATCCGTTAAAGAGCCCTGGTTGAAGATAGCGCAGAATCAGATTCAGCAATTTATCGCAGAGCTTACCATGCCACGACTAGCGTATGGGTTAGTGTTGCTGGTTATCGGTGGTTTCATCGGTTCACAACTAAATAGCAGTGACTCCGAAATTGATCAGCTTAGCCAGCAGGTGCAGGATATGCGCGAAATGATGATGGTGAATATGCTGGAAGGGGCTTCAGCTGCCGACCGGCTTAAAGCGGTTACCATCAGCAGTGAAATGACTTCTGTTGATTCAGAGGCTATTCATGCATTGCTGTTTACACTGAATAACGACCCTAGCGTAAATGTTCGGGTTCAGGCTATTGAAGCTTTAAAGCGATGGGGTGGTAATGAACGGGTACGGCAAGGATTGGTGAAAGCCATAGCCAAACAACAATCACCCATTGTGATTGTAGAGCTGGCCGATGCTATGCTGGAGCTGGAGCTGAGAAATTCTGCCCCTGAATTCAGACGCCTGATCGAAGAACGTGACCTTGATTTTACGGTTCAACAAAAACTGGAAAGCAGTATAGCTGCGCTAATGTGAGAGAGATTATGAAGACATTATTGTTACTTGGGATATTTTTGGTGAGCACTTCAGCTGAAGCCCAGACATCGGTTTCATCCCAACGGGCACAGGAAGATATCGAAATCAAAATACCGGCCTCAGAGTTTAATGCAGAGACCTTCTTTCATATGAAGAATATTAACGGGGATTTAAATGCTGAAGGGTATGATGGAGATGAAATCATTATCACAGGAACAAAAATAGTCACAAGTAAGCCGAGGTTAATCGGTGATTTTAATCCCGATGAGATTTACCTGGACCGGCTTGATGGGGACAACAGTATTTTCATATTTGTACATCAACCCGGAATGGAGGTAAAGATCGAAGGGGACAAACTCCATTACAATTATCAAAGAAGAAAGAAAAACAGGTATGGAGATGATGACCGGCTGAATTTTGAATTTAATCTTCAGCTTAAAATTCCGCACTATCTCATGTCAGAGATTTCAACCATCAACGGCGGGGAGGTTGTAGTTTCCGGTATGACTACGGGGGTAAAAGCGAATAATGTAAACGGAAGTGTTTTTGTGAATGATGCGGCCGGCAAAGTGGATGCCAACACCGTGAACGGTAATATCCGGGTTGAATTTGCGGAGGCCCCCGAACAAGATTCTGAATTTCATACGGTGAATGGTACCATCGAAGTGTACGCACCAAAAAATTTGTCTGCTGTTGTAACCTTCAAAAGTTTACACGGTGAACTATATACCGACTTCAACAATATTGAATACTTGCCTAACCGGGTAAATAAAAGTCAGGATGGGACAACCCGGTACAGCATCGAGCAAACATCTCCTATTCAAATTGGCGAAGGCGGTCCTGAACTGCGGTTCCGTCTTTTAAATGGAAACGCTTATATCAAACAAAGAAAATCATAAAGAGAAAAATCATGTATAGATCATTTAAAAAATTGCTTTTCATCCTTACTGTTGGCCTTATTTCCATCCCGGCCCTTGCTCAGAATAACCTGGAAATACCGCTATCGAATCCCGGTGAACCCGGAAAACTGATTGTGGCGGCAAACTTCTCCGATGAAGTTGAGATCAGAGCGCACGACAAGAATAATGTAATTGTGAATTATGACAGTGATCATGCCGATGACGAAAGAGATGCTATGAGAAACGGCATGCGCCGAATTTCAGGCGGAGGGGTAGGTATTGAAGTAACCGAAGATAATAACGAGGTACGGGTAAACACCGGCCCAATGCCAAATGATGATCTGGAAATGATCATCTACGTTCCAAGAAACTTCTCTCTTAAGCTGAATACGGTACAGGGTGATGTAACGGTATCCGGGCTTTCGGGTGAGTTGGAAATTAGTGCCGTGAATGGTGATGTAGAGCTAAGTGACATCTCTGGTACGGTGTTGGTTAATAGCGTAAACGGCGACATTGAAATTGATTTCAATGAGATTACCGCAAACGCACCCATGTCTTTTACCGGGGTGAATGGAGATATCGAAGTATCCTTTCCGGCGGATGCCAAATTCACCGCAAAAATGAAAACGGAGTGGGGCGATGTGTACACCAATTTCGATATGGAGATCGACCGGACTTCTTCCAAACCGGAAGTGAATACCAAAGACGGAGAGTACCGTGTGGCCGTGAACAAATGGATATTTGGGAAAGTGAATGGAGGCGGACCCGAATTTCTGTTCAAAACATTGCATGGAGATATTTCAATTCGTAAAAAATAATTTTTTACAGCAACCTTTTTAGAATCAAATCGTCTAAAGGTTGAAACCATAACTGGAGCTGTAAGCCATTTAAGCCAAGAGGCTTGCAGGGATAGGACTCCTCTTTAAAAATCCCCAAAACTATGAAGCGCGTATATACTACTATGGCAATGGTATGTCTTTGTGTCAACTTGTTTGCACAGACTTCCTATCAAAAACAAACAGACACCATTGCCATTAAAACAGATGATGTAAGAAGAGGAACGGTAGATAATCCTGCCATGCAGGCCATCAGGATTGATGGTGAAAATGAAATTGTGTTAGACGGACTTTTAAGTGAGTCTATTTGGAAGAACGTCCCGATTGCAACTCAATTCACGCAGCGCGCGCCGGACGATGGCAGTGCGGCTTCTGAAAATACAGAGGTTCAGCTGCTATATACCGATGAATATATATTTGTAGGAATTATGGCCTACGACTCGGCTCCGGATTCCATTAATGCCCCACTTTTTCGGCGTGATGGTGATGAGGCCAGCGACTGGGTTTATGTACTCTTTGACAGCTACAACGACAAAAGAACGGCTTTTACCTTTGCAATAAATCCACGGGGTGTACAAAAAGATATCCTGCTTTATGATGATACTGATGAGGATCAGCTTTGGGATGCTGTTTGGCAGGCAGAAACAAAGATTTTAAAAAACGGCTGGTCAGCAGAGATGAAAATTCCCCTTTCACAGTTGCGCTTCAGCTCTAACGATGAAGAGCAATCGTGGGGGGTTAATTTTCAGAGAAGGATTGCCCGTAATGGCGAAATATCCTTCTGGGCACCTACCTCACAGAACGAAACCGGTATTGTTTCAAAGTTTGGAAGACTTAATGGCATTCAAAACCTGAAGGAGCCGCGCAGGCTGGAGGTTACTCCTTACGTTTCGGCCGATTTAACCCGGGTTCCTTCCTTAAATACTGATAATCCCTACTACAGCAGAAATGAATTAGGTGCGGGAATTGGTGGCGACATCAAATACGGACTTACTTCCGATCTTACACTCACAGCTACTATTAACCCGGATTTCGGACAGGTGGAGGCCGATCCGGCCGTTATCAACTTAACGGCCAATGAAAACTTCTTCTCCGAACGCAGGCCTTTTTTCCTTGAAGGGAATGATATCTTTCAATTTGGCAATACCAAGACATTCAGCCGCTTTGGAAATCCCGTTACCTTTTATTCCAGGAGAATAGGGCGGGCTCCACAGGGCAGTTCTAACAGGGCCGGGGTTAATGCTGAGTATGTAGATCGTCCTGATTTTACAACCATTGCAGCGGCCGCCAAAGTGAGTGGAAAAACCCAAAACGGATGGTCTATTGGTTTTCTTGACGCTTATACTTTAGAAGAGGAAGCCCTATATACGGCGCCTTCCGGAAATGAAAGCTCTTTTGCTGTTGAACCGGCCACCAACTATATGGTGGCACGAACCAAGAAAGATTTTAACTCAGGCAACACCTATTTCGGAGGTTTTGCCAGCGCTGTAAACCGCAGTATTGATGGAACCTACTTCGAGGACTTCCTACGCTCATCCGCCTATCTGGGTGGTGTGGATTTTGAACATAGTTTCAACGACCGCAACTGGATTACCAGCGGTGCTTTTTCCTATAGTGTGATAAACGGTTCAAAAGAAGCTATTCAGCGAGCCCAAACTTCACCGGTCAGGCATTATGACCGCGTAGATTCGGATCAGCTTTCGGTAAATCCAAATAATACAAGCTTGTCCGGTTTTGCGACAGAAATTAGTATCCAGAAAAGAGGAGGAGATGATAACTGGATGACCTCTTTAACCTATTCGGATGTTTCTCCCGGATATGAGACAAACGACATCGGCTTCCAAAACCGAGCCGATTACAGGTCTATCAATGGAGGGGTGGTGTTCCGGGAAACTGATCCTAAGTTGTTGCAGTACTTTGAGACATGGTTGTTTAAGGGGAATGCCTGGAATTATGATGGAGATATGATTAACAACTGGTATGGAACCGGCGGCTTCATGCGCTTTGATAACCTCTGGACGTTCAACTACAACGCAAATGTATCCGGTGATCAGTTAATGGATCGCACCACCCGTGGTGGCCCTGTAATGGAGCGGCCGAGAGACTGGAATTTTAATCTGAACCTGAGTACCAATCAAAATAAAGATGTGTCGTTTCATTTTGGCACTTTTCAGCGACAGGATGTTTCCGGTGAATTTGATAATAATATTTGGATGGGGGTTACCTTTCTGCCTACCACATTTATTCAAATATCGGTTTCCCCGGAGTTTGGTTATCAGCGGGATACGGATCAGTACGTGACCAAAGTTCAAGATGTCAACGCTACCTCCACCTATGGCAACCGGTATGTATTTGCGGATATAAAGCAGCGAAGTTTTATGACCAGTGTAAGGGTAAACTGGACCTTCTCGCCTACCATGAGTTTACAGACTTATGTGCGTCCGTTTATAGCCAGCGGTGAATACACGCACTTTAAGGAATTTGCTGAACCGCGAACCTATAATTTTGACCGCTATGGTGAAGATAAGGGAACCATCAGCAAGGCAGGAGACGAGTACTCCGTAGATCCCGATGGAGCAGGAGGTTCGCCGGCTTTTAATTTCCGTGATCCGGATTTTAACTTCCGCTCAGTACAAGGTAACGCGGTATTCCGATGGGAATATGCCCCGGGATCAACTCTGTTTCTTGTGTGGCAGCAACAGCGGGATGATTTTGTTAGAATGGGTAATTTCGATCTCGGCAGAGATCTGGATGGCCTGTTCAGTGCCAAACCAACCAATGTATTTCTCGTGAAACTGAGCTACTGGTTCGGTACCTGATAACCTAATTCATGTATACATAGATATATCAGAAAGGGCGCACAAATGCGCCCTTTTTTATGCTGATTTGGATCAGTTCATGTGATGTAGTTGTTTTACTCCACCGATGTCTTACATGTTTTTAGCCCAAATGGTGCATACAAAGGGCAGAAGCTTACCAGGCTTGTAAGCACAAATACTCCGGCTAGTACCAATAATACGATGCCCCATGTGCCGGTAACCGTTCCGGTGAAGTAAAGAGCAACAAATATAATCGCTAAAACAAAGCGTATAATTTTATCAGCAGAACCCATATTCTTTTTCATAGTAACCTCAGTTTTTTTTGTTAGATAATCCATTTAAATAAAAAAACTAAACCTGTAATTATTAGTACACAGAGTACACAAACGGCAAGAAGTTTTAGTATTTTCACCCGCACAATAAAATTTATTTTTGAAGGTTTTGTGAACTTGTTATCACAGGTGAATAGTAACTGAACTAATTCTTTATTAAAAGCAGCAATGAATACACAGCATCTAACAGCAGAACAGGTAAAATCAATACAATCCAGTTTCATTAATAAAGTTTATGGCTGGATGGCCCTTGCCCTTGCCATAACCGGATTTGTGGCCTTGAGGGTAGTCGATTCCGGCTTTGTGGAAACCATGGCACAAAACCAGATTTTGTTTTTCGGCATTATTATAGCTGAACTGGGTCTGGTAGTTTGGTTGTCAGGAAGAATCAATAGTATGAATGCAAGCATGGCTATCGGGCTTTTCTTGTTATACTCCGCGCTAAACGGGCTCACATTCTCTATTTTATTTCTGGTTTATACCTCGGCTTCTATTGCTTCAACGTTTTTTATAACAGCTGGTACATTCGGGGTGACGAGCGCCTACGGGTATTTCACCAAAAAGGACCTCTCCAGCATTGGTAATATTGCCTTTATGGGGCTGATTGGGATTATCATTGCCACCGTTGTGAATATATTCGTTCATAGTGAGATGCTCTACTGGGGCATAACCTACATCGGTGTGCTGGTTTTTGTGGGATTGACTGCCTACGACACACAGAAGATGAAAAAGATGAGCCTGGAAGTGGATGTAGAATCCGAGGAGGGAAGTAAAGGCGCTATTATGGGAGCCCTTGCCTTGTACCTCGACTTCATTAACATGTTTATTTTCTTGTTGCGAATTTTCGGAGACCGGCGGTAATTTTATTCATATAAATCGTCTTTATCTGCCCGGGCGAGCTCAATCATGAACCCGGCCATTTTTTGGGTAACCGCTTTGAAATACTTTTCGCCCTTTTCGGCAGAAGCTTTTTTTGGATTACCTATTCCGGTATCGTCGGTTACCTGAGACCATGGCCGTTCAGCCCATGCCCAGTCTTCTGTCAGTGCTTTTATTTTGCTCTTTCGTTCACTGCCCGGACCTGCTTCATCGAGTGATAAAACCAATTCGGGTCTGAGATGTAAGAGTAAACTGGTTTCAAGTTCATCGGCATGATCTCCATCTTCATCAAAAAACTGCTTTTTGTCGAGCGATTTAAACCAATCGGCCACGCAAAGAAACATGTCGGGAAATTCCAGCCCAAGTTCCCTTACTATCGGTTTGAAGTTATTTCCTCCATGGCTGTTGAGGATCAATAGTTTATGAATTCCCTGACGGTTTAATACCGTGATCACATCTTTAAGAATGGTAACCTGGGTACTTGGGTTTAGGTTCATATCAAGGTAAATATCGGATTGTCCGGTGTTCACCCCGAAAGGGATAGTTGGCAGAACGATGACTTTGGCATCTTGCTCCCATGCCAGCCGGGCCGATTCTGCAGCGATATGATCTGCTTCAATGACATCGGTAGCGTAGGGTAGATGGTAATTATGTGCCTCGGTTGCGCCCCAGGGAAGGATGGCGAGCTCGAAGTTGGCATCTTTCAGGTTCTTCCAGTTGGTCTCAGCTAAAATGTATGGTCTGATCATCTTAAAAAAGGAGTAAGGGTTACACGGTTAATCGCAAAACGTTGAGCTCAAAAGTATGGAACAGCAATTGATATTGGAAACCATGAAGCCGATTTCTCAACTAAGGATATATTTTGCTTCAGTATGGATTGAAATGACCGTCTAAATTGTATTGCTGACAAAAGCATAAACCATGGCAGACTTCAGTAACCTAACTCAATCCGACAAAAGCAGAATTATAGAAATGGCATGGGAAGACCGAACTCCCTTTGATGCTATCGAATTTCAGTTTGGCCTTACCGAAGATGAAACTATTGAGCTGATGCGCTCCGAAATGAAACGCTCCAGCTTTAAAATGTGGAGAGAACGAGTCTCCGGTAGAGATACCAAACACCGCAAAAAACGCAAAGAGGATGTTAAGCGGTTCGTGAGCCCCAATCAGTATTAGTAATGGGGTGATGGTTAGTCTTGAGTTTGGGGCAACTCGTTCAAAGATTCGGACGTCAAAAGCTCTCCATTGGAAACAACAGCGTGAATATTCGTAGTGTTGCGTATATCGGATAATGGATTGGCATTCAGAATAACCAAATCTGCTTTTTTACCGGCATCGATACTTCCAACCCGTCCGTAATCACCAAAGAAATGAGCACCATTATATGAAGAGGCCTGAAGGGCCTGCAACGGAGTCATTCCTGATTTCACAAAAGCTTCCAATTCACGGTGGAGCGATATTCCCGGATATACATACGAATTATAAGCTCCCGCATCCGAGCCTGCCAATAACTTCACACCTGCTTGTTGCATATCGCGGGTTACTTTTTTGAAAAGGTCATTCAGCTCTTTCTCAAACTGTATGGCTTCAGCATCTCTTCGCTGTGCCGAGCGAACCCGGCGCTGATATGTTTGGCGGATGTCATCAGGAATATATTGCAAGTACTCATCCCCCGAGTGATCTTCTTCTTGAAGAAAGCTCAGAACATCATCAATATGAAGAGTAGGTACCACATATACATTTTCATCGGCTAATGTCTGATAAAAAACACGGGCGGTATCTTCGTTATAACTGTCTTTCAATTCAGCTACGGCATCCCAAAACCCAAGCTGACCATTATACACCTTACTGGTGATTTCTCCTTCCCGGTCAGAAGTGCCCTTTAAAACATAATAGAGATGTTCAATTCCATCCAAGCCGGCCGTAATGGTATCATCAATAAAAATGCTCATAGGCATATGGCCCGTAACGGTAAGCCCGCGTTCCTCAGCGTGACGAATAATTTCCAGGTAAGCCTCGCCACTTAACGTGCTCTCATAGATCTTTATGTAATCGACACCCATGGATTGAAGAGAGTCGAGAGCTTGGGTGATATCCTCACTACTCTGCACTTCAATGGAGCCTTCCCAGGTTGGATCGGGCCCGTCAATTTTTGGCCCCGATGTATAGATATAGGGTCCGGTCAGCGTGTCAGCCTTAATTTCAGATCGCCATTCAAAAATAGAGGAGGTTAAGTCACCACCGGCATACCGAACAGTTGTAACTCCGTTGGCCATATAAAGAGGCAGCATTTCTTTGTTTGAACCGATAAGATCCTGCCCACCGCGTAAATGAATGTGCATATCCCACAAGCCCGGAATGGCAAAATTACCTTGCATGGAGACCGATCTCGCGCCCTCAGTATTTTTACTTCCATCTTCAAAAATATCCTTAATGGCGTTTCCTTCAATAAGTATGGAATGATTTTCAGCGATATCACCGGTTTCTATATCAATAACATGGAGGCCGGATAGAAGAAGCTGATCGGATTGGTTTTGAGTAGTGCAGGCATTCAGGATAATGAATGCGAGTAAAAAAGCAGAAAATAGGAAGGTCTTCATAGCTTGGAGGAATTGTTATTAGCTAACATTGAATTTGAATGGTATCACATCAAGGGGATGATAGGAAGAAGCACAGACATTCTTTTACTTCATTTATCACCATGAAAGTATGAATGATTGCTCGGTCATATTCAAATAACCGGAAGAGACACAAACTGTTGTGTTGCCTGGAAGTGGAATAAGTCGTATTATTGCAACTTAGTCGCAATAAAGAAATATGCCGAGAAGAAAAACACAATCAAGTACGGAAATCTTATCAACACTGAAGGCAGCCGATTCGGCCATGAGTCATCAGATGATCGAAGAAGCCCTGAGCATCGAAGTGGACAGGGCTACGATATACCGGGTATTAAACCGGTTTTATGAGGACGGATTGGTACATCGTGTAATCGGGGAAAACGGGAAACAGTATTTCGCTTTATGTGAAAACTGTGAAAAGAACGATCACAGCCACGATCATTTCCATTTTCGGTGCAAGAACTGTGGGAAGGTAGAATGCCTGACCCGGGAAATTCAGATTAAGCTGCCCGAGGGTTACATGGCCGAAAATTTCAATGGAATGGTTTCCGGATATTGCTCCGGTTGTGCCTAATGTGACTCAGGAAAAGTATTTCATGCAGAAGAAAATCATAAATTTATCAAAAGGGTTCTGGGATCGGTTGGGCATAGGTTTGTCCGGTTTATGTGCCATCCATTGTTTGCTGGTGCCGGTTTTTGTTTCGCTGATTCCACTGTGGCCTACCCTGGATAACTTTCACGAATACACGCACCTGGTGTTTTTTCTGGCAATAGCCCCGGCGGTCATTTTGTCTGTCAAAAACCGTAAGAACCTTAAATCTATCTCCGGTTATTTATTCGTGGGGCTTGCCATCATATTTGTAGCCTGGTTTTTTAATCACCAGCTTGGAGATTACGGTGAAGCAGGGGTTACATTGGTGGGCAGCTTGCTGTTGATACGAGGACATTGGCTGAATTATAAAACCAAAAGTATCAGCTGACATTCTTCTGAAGCAATTGCAGAACTTTTTCTGCACACCCCCAGCTTAGGGTTACCCCGGCGCCTCCGTGCCCGTAGTTATGGATGAAAAGCCTGTTGTGCATTTGTTCGGCTTCAAGTCGTAATCCATCTTCATTTTTACGAAGATACCGGTAGCCAATCTTCACCTTTCTTTTGGTGAATCGGTCGATTTCCATCCCAAAGCTTTCCTGCAGAATATCTTTATGAAGAGTGTACATCTGTTCGGGAATTACAATGCCGTCAATTTTCTTATTTGGGGAGATGGTTTGTTCTCCGGTCCATTTTCCATGTTTGTCCAACCGTCCTTCCTGTCGACTCCCCCCCAAAATCCAACCATCGCTTCTGGGATAGAAATAAACATCCTGCGCATTCCCTGATTCCGTATGGTAGATTTCTGTTCCCTGTGAAAAATTATAAGAAACGATATCTCCATTGGGACTCTTCAAAATGGGAGCGTCTAAAATTTGAAGAAGATGCCCGCGATATAGAAGTCCATTGGGGTCATTAAAGAGTTCTACAGACCCAAGTCCGGAACAGTTTATAACGATATCGAAAGGAAGACCCTTTAAATCTTCTTTTTCCAGTGATTGAATTTGAAGCTCGGCTCCGGCCTTAAGTACCGAATTCAAAAGGGCCGGGTAGTACAGTGACCAATCGCAGAAATAGCAGTTGAATTTCCAACCCGCCTGAATGGCAATTCTGGAATGTGTGGGGTGAAAAGAATCCCGAAATTCTTCAAGAGGAGAGAAGCCTTCCATGTATTGGGCGTAGCCGGGGCAGTCTTTCACGAAAGCAAAAAGCTCGAAGTGTTCGTGAACTTTCAACCCGGGGAATTGCCGTTCATATAGTGCATCAAAATGGGAGAGGCTTTCTTTGAATATGGAATCAATTTCAGCGGAATTGACACTGCGGGGAATCACCGAAGCAGCCGGAAACAGGCTGCTGAAGGTAGGGTCGTTCCGGGCTATTCTTGGATCAGATTCCGATAGTATTGTGACCTTCCAATTGTGTTGTTGAAGAAGTTTAGCAACGCTTAATCCGCTTACTCCGCAACCAATAATACAGACGTTTCTTTCTTTACTCATACCAAAATATAAAGGCTTTAAAGTTGGAATAAATTAATTTTCAGCCCGGCTAATATGTTGTTTCAAGTATCTAATTTTGGTAATTTTAATTATCAACAGACAGGCTTTTTACGTGCAAAAAACAATATCATCAGTTTTATTCACTGTTCTTTTTATGAGCATGGTGTCCTGCAATTTGCTCACCGTGGATGAAGAAGCTTCCGACTATCCCACCACCTTTCCGGCTATTGAGTTATCTGAACTTGATAAGATGAATCAGGAGTATCAAGCCGCTAATGACGGCCACATTTGTTCAACACTCAACAAGTATGGGTTCACCGGATATAGTGAAATATTTTTTAAAAATGGAGAAAGTCCCTGCGCAAACCGGGACGTTGTGCGGGTTGAAATTAATCAAACAGACTCCCTTATTACGGCGGCAAAAGCAGCTTTGCTAAATAATAGCACCTATACCGGGGTAAATGATACTTCAAAACTTATGATTACAGAATTATTGCCGATAAATGGATGTACCATCTGTGAAGGCCCCGGTCTTAACAATGTACCGATAGAGTTGAAAATCACTTTTGCTGAGCAGAGGATAGATTCAAATAAAGTAGTTGGAACCGATATCACGGTTGTTGCAGATGCAGAGGGAGTAAGCAGAATTTGGGGGAATTGGTATTCCGATTTTGAAAGCCCTGATTTTGTGAACTTTGGATACGAGGAAGTACAATCCGGAATGGTAGGATGGCAGATTGATATGCGTCGTTTTACCGGAGAGGAAGTAATTTATACAGTGCAGGAAGATGATATCAGCGGGAAGCCCGAGCGGGTGTACCTGCCGATAGAAAATGAGAGTGAACAACAACTGGAAATTCGTACATGCTGGGCAATCCCTGTGTCATACAGCGGAAATTCAGCCTTTAACGGCTGGATAGCGTATGTGGATATAGAAGAAGGATTCCTGGTAGATATGAGAGCCCGTTAGTTCAGAAATCTGGTATCACGAAGGATATTATTTTCTTTACGGTACCTGATTATTAAGATTAGTAACATTTGTTAATCTCATTACTCTTAACTTTATGAGCAATGACTATACAAAAAGCATAAAGGACGAAACATTGACTGAATCGGCAAATAAGAAAATACTTATTGTAGAAGACGACATGATTATCTCATTGGTCGTTGAGAACATGATCAAGAAACTTGGCCATACGTTGGTGGGCAAGGCTGCCTCCGGAGATGAAGCCATTGAGTTAGCCAAAGAGCATCAACCGGATATTGTGTTGATGGACATTCGCCTTAAAGGAGAAATGGATGGCATTGAGGCTGTCACTCAAATCAAAGAGCACATCACCACGGAAGTGATCTACCTGACCGGAAACTCCGATAAGGTAAATTACGAGCGCGCCAAAGCAACCGAATGTGTGGATCTTATCTCCAAGCCCTTTACGATTGGTGAATTGACCCGGTCTTTAGAGCTGGTTCCCTGATAACTTTTTGTGCATCTTTTCGGGGATTTTATCGTAGGTTAGTCCGAAATAAAGATGGGCAAATACTATGAGTACAAAATTCAAAAACCTTCGAAACGATTTAGAAGATCTGGAACAAGACGGGCAATTCGATATTGATGAAATCTCCTCTTCATCCGGTAGCAAGTCAAGCTCAAAAATTGCCAATTATATACTGCTTTTCGCATTTATAGCCACACTTACTTTTTATGCCGGCTCGCAGTTTAATTCTTCAGGCATAGATTTAAATCCACTGGATAACATCGTTCAGGAATTCAATCAGCCAAATGAAGATTTGCTGAATAGAATGGGAGCCTGGATGGAAGAGATGGGCTACGGAACTCTTACGCATGAAGAACTCATCGCCCTGAGGGCAGAAGGAGTTACAGCTACCTACACCTCGCAAATCAGAGATGCCGGATACCCTGATGTAACACTGGAGCAGTTGGTGGAGCTTCAGGACGCAGATGTAAGCAGCACCTTCACCCGTATGATGGCCGAGCTGGGCTATGAACTCACGGTTCAGGACTTGATTGATCTGCGCCGAGCCGATGTAACAGCGTTCTTTACCAGCAATATGATGGATTTAGGTTATACGATGGAAGAACTTACCCAGGAAAACCTGATCCGGATGAGAAACATCGGGGTCACCCACACACTCGCTGAGAGGTTGACAGAAGAGCGGGGAGCACGACCCACCGTTGATGAACTGATCCGCTATCGCATTAGTAATCAATAAGTAAGAAGGTTTTAAGGGAACATTTTCTTCTTAATTTTCTTTACAGGTAGTGAATAGAAACAACTAAACAACTTGTAATGAAAAAATTACTATCACTTTTTTCTTTAATAATAATTTCAACACTGCTAACACAGGCTACGGCTCAGCAGTACCTGATCGAAAACTCTTCCGGTATTGGACCAAAGATTGGTTTTTATAAAGCCCCTGATGCTGAAGACGGAACTATGTTTATCGGCCTTCAGTCCCGAACAAAAGGGAAATATGTAGGTGCTGAATTTTCTCTGGAGTACAGAGGAGAGCAAAGCTATACAACCACAGGCGGAAGCGAGCTAACCGTTCGCCAGGTACCGGTAACCGGTTCTTTATTAGTATTTGCCCCATTGGCAGAGAACTTGGCTCCTTATGGATTAGCCGGACTGGGTGCTTACTACACCTTCTATGATTATGACGGTGGCTTTGTAAACCCGGGTGATGATGCTGAAGTGAAAATAGGATATCATTTGGGCTTTGGTGCTGATGTAGCACTTTCCGAATCGGCAGCTTTGAATGTTGATTACCGTTATCTGTTCTTAGATGGAAGCGATGATTTGTCTAATAAAGAATTCAGCGGTAATGTGATTTCAGCAGGACTCACGTTTTATTTCTAATCTAAAAAAGTCCTATTTTAAGATTCCCGCACTTAACCGGTGCGGGATTTTTTTGTTTAATCCATAATGAACCTTACTTACTCTTACTGAAATCAGAAATATGCCGGAAATCGTACTACCTGAAGTTGAATTAAACATTTACTCACCTAAAGATCCCACCGAGATTACCGTAGTTGAGAACTATGTATGTACCAAAGAGAGCAGCCCGAATTTTGTAAGGCATATCACCTTCGACGTGTCAGGAACGGAACTGGAGGGGCGAGTTCGGATCGGTCAGTCGATTGGCATTCTGCCACCGGGAGAAAATGAGAAAGGGCGTCCGCATAAGCTTCGTCTATATTCGGTTTCTTCTCCTACAAAAGGAGAGGGTGGTAAATCTAACCTGGTTTCCACTACGGTAAAGCGAACTATTGAAGAGCTGGATGGAAAACTGTACACCGGTATTTGCTCCAATTACCTGGCCGACTTAAAGCCCGGAGATAAAGTAAAAGCAACCGGTCCATCCGGAAAACGGTTTCTACTGCCTGAGAATCCGGAGGATTTCAACTACGTGTTTTTTGCTACAGGAACCGGCATCGCTCCATTCAGAGGGATGATTATGGAAATGTTGGAAGCGGGGATGGAGAATCAAATTGCCCTTGTTTTCGGTGCAGCTTATCGAACCGACCTGATTTACCCCGATTACTTTATGGAGACGGAAAAGGAGAACGATAATTTTCACTATATCGCTAAGATATCGCGGGAAGACCGCCGTCCGGATGGCTCGAAGTATTATGTACAAACAGCCATCGAAGATGAGGAAAAGATTCTGGATCCCATCCTAAGCCAGCAAAACACATTGATTTATATTTGTGGAATCAAGGGCATGGAAGCCGGAATCTACAAGATGCTGGCCAAGAAAGGCTTTAAAGATTACCTCGTATTAAAAGGCGACTATGCCGATATGGATCCTGCCGATTGGGACTGGGACGAAATGAAGCGTAATGTTAAACCCGGCGACCGCACTTTCGAAGAAGTGTATTAATTACAGGCATAAATTTGGTTGTAGCCATTCTGAAACTGACAAGGCCGGTCGATTAAGAATGAATTTTAGTCACCCCACCCGATACGATAAACCGCATAAAGTTGGTTGGGTCGGTTTTAATTGGGGTAACTTTATCCTTAGGGACGATATATAGATTACCTGAGAAATTATAGGAGTGAGGACAATAGACAGCCACTTCATCTTCCAGGCCGAAGTGCTTCAGGGATTCTTCGGTGATGAACCCAAATCGCTTCATGCCAACCGGTTCACTGAATTCCACACTCACCGGCTTGGTAAACTTCTTTTTATCTCCTACAAAAGCTTCCGTGAGATCCTTCAGTGAATTATATACAATGTTGACGAAGGGTGTTTTTGTGAGCAGTTTTTCGAACAGGTGAAGGATGGGCTTCACAAACGTCTGCGTGAGCGCAAATCCAATAAGGGTGATGGCTATGAAGCCGGTAACAATTCCTAAGCCGGGTATCTCCAGATCAAACCAGCTGTAGAACAGGTTATTGAAAATGTCATTAATCCAGACCAGGGTTGCGTAAACCAAATAGGCAGTTGCACTGACGGGTAATATGACCAGCATTCCGCGGAAGAAGTAATTCAGGATTGTTTTCATAATCGGCAGATGATATTAGCTTTTCCTGAATCTAACGGTAAATACCGAAAGATGTGCAGAACCGGAGAGGAACATTGAATAAAGTACATTCAATGCAGAAGTTTTGATCACCCATGAACCGAAAGACCGAATAACGAATAACGAATAACGAATAACGAATAACGAATAACGAATAACGAATCTCAAACCACACATGAGTTCAAATCATATTTTTCCTATCTTCAAGGCTCTGTAAAAACCAACACTCACACATCAAAATTAATGTCGCACAAGACTTCTGCCCAGATTCGTCAGGAATTTTTTGATTTCTTTGCTGAAAAAGATCACGCTATTGTTGATAGTGCTCCTGTTGTACCTAAAAACGACCCAACCCTGTTGTTCACTAATGCGGGGATGAACCAGTTTAAAGCCATTTTTCTTGGGGAAGAGGAAGTCCTTAAGCATGAAGGGAAAACCTGGAATCGCGCAGCCGACACCCAGAAATGCATTCGTGTGAGCGGAAAGCACAATGACCTGGAAGAAGTAGGTCACGATACCTATCACCACACGCTTTTTGAGATGCTGGGGAACTGGTCGTTTGGCGATTATTTCAAGAAAGAAGCTATTGCCTGGGCCTGGGAGCTGTTGGTGGATGAGTGGGGACTGGAACCCGATCGTTTATACGCTACCGTATTTGGCGGTGATGAAGAAGACGGACTCCCTGTGGATGATGAAGCCATCGAGCTTTGGAAAAGTGAGACAAGCATAGATCACGATCACATCCTGAAGTGTGGAAAGAAAGATAATTTCTGGGAGATGGGGGAAACAGGTCCCTGTGGCCCGTGCTCGGAAGTTCATATCGATCTTCGTTCAGATGAGGAACGAAAGAACAAGCCCGGCCGTGATTTGGTGAATATGGACGACCCAAGAGTGATGGAGATCTGGAATTTGGTATTCATTCAGTTTAACCGGAAGCCGGATGCCTCTCTTGAAAAACTCCCCGCCCGGCATGTGGATACCGGAATGGGCTTTGAGCGAATTTGTGCCGTTTTGCAGGGCAAGACATCCAACTACGACACTGATGTATTCACCCCGATAATTAATGAAATTGCAGACATGGCCGGACTGAAATACGGCAACGATGTAGAGAAAGACATTGCCATGCGTGTGATAGCTGATCATATCCGGGCGGTTACTTTCTCGATAGCTGATGGTGCTTCTCCGGGTAATGATGGCCGGGGGTATGTCATCCGCCGGATTCTGCGCCGTGCAATCCGTTACGGCTGGGATGTATTGGATTTCAAAGAACCGTTTTTCTACAAATTAGTAGATGTATTGGCGGAGCAATTCAAGGATGTGTTCCCGGAAATTCCGGCTCAAAAAGAATACATCGTTAATGTGATTCGATCGGAAGAAAAGAGCTTTCTGAAAACATTGGGACAAGGCATCGAGCTGTTCAACGAAATGGTGGAAGGGAAGGACAAGCTTTCCGGTGAGGATGCTTTCAAGCTGCACGACACTTATGGTTTCCCAATCGACCTTACAGAACTGATGGCCCGCGAACAAGGCGTTGAAGTGGATGTGGAAGGTTTCAACAAGCATATGAAAGAGCAGAAAGAACGTGCTCGTGCTGCCGGAAAGTTTTCGGTGGATCAATCCGACTCGAAATCATGGAACGTGGTTGAAGAAACCGATGAATTTGAGTTTGTGGGATATGACGATGCGGAAGCGGAAGTGAATATTATTGCCTATCGCAAGGAGGGAGACCGGTTTGCGATTCAGTTGAACAGAACTCCTTTTTATGCTGAAAGCGGTGGTCAGGTTGCTGATACAGGGCTCATCACCAATGGCGATGAGTACATCAAGGTGCTGGATGTGCAGAAGTCGAACGGACAATTTATACACTATGTAGATAAACTTCCTGAAGACCTGAGCGGAAGCTGGAAAGCAAGCATAGATTTGGACCGCCGGATTGAAATTCAAAAACATCACTCAGCAACCCATTTGGTTCATGCTGCGCTGCGCGGAATTCTGGGTGATCATGTGGCTCAGAAGGGATCGTTGGTGGATGAGAATCACCTTCGTTTCGACTTCTCCCATTTTGAGGCGATGACGGATGAACAGCTGGATGAAGTGGAACAGCTGGTGAATGAGAAAATTCAGGAAAACATCCCGCTCCAGGAAGAACGAAATGTGCCGATTGAAGAGGCTAAAGATCGCGGTGCGATGATGTTGTTCGGGGAGAAGTATGGAGAAACCGTTCGGGTGATCACCTTTGATGAAAATTATTCCGTTGAACTTTGCGGTGGAACTCATGTTGGGGCTACCGGAGAAATCGGCTATTTCCGATTTACACAGGAAACTTCTGTAGCTGCCGGCATCCGTCGAATTGAGGCTGTTTGCGGAACGCGGGCAGATAAGCTACTCCGCGATGAAAAACGACTGCTTAAGCAGGTGAAAGGAGCGATCGGTCAAACACAGGATCTGGCAGCTGATGTAATGAAGCTGATCGAAGAAAAGAAATCACTGGAGAAAGAGCTCGAACAAGTGCAGCTCCAGAATACCGGTGCCAAGCTGGACGAGCTGATTCAAAATGCCGGTTCCCTGGATTCAGATATTAAACTCGTGAAAGGTGAAATTGCCGGCGCCGATATGGACGTCCTAAAGCAGCTTGGGTACGATGGTCTTCAGAAAACAAAGAAAAACACCGCAATTGTATTGGGATCCAAAGATGAAGAAGAAGGGAAGGTGTACCTGATGGTGGCACTTTCAGAAGACCTCATTAAGGAAAAAGGTTTGAAAGCAGGCGCAATTGTGGGTCAGCTTGGAAGGCTTGTAGGCGGAGGGGGTGGTGGACAGCCTAACCTGGCAACAGCCGGAGGCCGCCAGCCTGAAAAATTGAGCGAAGCTTTGGAAAAAGTGAATGAAATAATCACTGAATCCATTTCCTGATTGGTTATCTGTATTATGTGCAAAGAAATGGAACACGGATGAGTTGGATTGGACGGATCATCACGGGTGTATGTTCATGATTATCGCACAAATGAGGCGCTTGTGTGGTGTTGAATTTAAGTATTGATGTTGTTCACAAAGTACAAGCGGACGCTTGAACTATTTTTAAGGTGCAAGTTACAAATCAGTGATTATCCCAAACATCAGTGTTATCCGTGTTCAATCAGGATGTAATTAATCAAGCAGAATCAAATCACGAAATCTTCATAAAAATTGGATATATTTCCAACCTTTTGAAGAATCCTGTTATCACTAAAACTAATTATGGCTAAGAAGAAAACAGACGAAGTAAATTTTGCCCCCCGGGGGATTGGAGATGAAAAAGATGGTGCCGTCCAAAAAGGCGTAGACCTTCCATCCCCAACTAAAAAGAAACACAAATCCCTTGGCTTGAGCGAAGACAACCTCAAGGCCATGTATGAGCAAATGTATCTTCAGCGACGATTTGAAGAGCGTGCCATGCAGCAGTATCAGAAAGGGAAATTTGGTGGATTTCTTCACCTTTATATAGGCCAGGAAGCCATCTCTACCGGAACGGTGTATGCCCTGAATGATGACGACGATATTATAACGGCTTACCGTGATCACGGATGGGGACTGTGCCGGGGAATCACTCCTAAAGAAGGCATGGCAGAACTATTCGGTAAAGCGGCAGGATGCTCCAAAGGTAAAGGCGGATCCATGCACTTTGCCAAAACAGAAAATCACTTTTGGGGTGGTTACGGAATTGTAGGTGGTCATATCCCAATTGGTGGGGGACTTGCGTTCGCCAACAAGTACAATCAGAATGGGCGTATTTCTGCGACCTTTTTTGGAGACGGTGCTGTAGATCAAGGGGCACTGCACGAGACTTTTAATATTGCCAATCTGTGGAAGCTGCCGGCCATTTTTGCGGTAGAGAATAACGGGTACTCCATGGGTACAGCGGCCCGCCGTCATACAGTTACTGAAATTGTGGACCGGGCCAAAGCCTACGGAATGAAGGCGAAAGTGGTAAATGGCATGGATGTATTTTCTGTGTACGAAGCCATGAAAGAGGTGGCTGAAGAAGTACGTGAGACATCAGAGCCTTATTTCCTTGAAATTCGAACGTATCGCTATCGCGGACATTCCATGTCGGATCCACAGAAGTACCGAACCAAGGAAGAGCTGGAAGAATATCAAAAGGTGGATCCCATCGAGCGTTTGAAGACGTACCTGAAGGATGAAAAAATTCTGAGTGATGATGAGATTCAGGAAATAGAGGACAAAGTGGAAGACGAGGTATTGGAAGCCGTTGATTTTGCGGACAATGCTGATTTCCCGGAAGAGTCTGAACTCTACGATGACATGTTTGCTGAAGACGATCCTTATTTCCACAAATAATTTTAAAAACTGACTACATAAAGTAATGGCTGAATTACAATTTAGAGAAGCAATAAAAGAGGCAATTGACGAGGAAATGGCCCGTGAAGAGAAAGTCTTCATTATGGGTGAGGAAGTTGCTGAATACAACGGAGCCTACAAGGCTACCGAAGGACTTTTAGATAAATACGGCTACAAACGGGTTATCGATACTCCCATCTCAGAGCTTGGTTTTGCGGGGATTGGAGTGGGCGCGGCAATGAACGGCCTTCGCCCTATTGTGGAGTTCATGACCTTTAACTTCGCAGTGCTTGCTGCCGATCAGATCATTAACCATGCCTCCAAAGCTGGGTATATGACGGGTGGACAGATTTCCATGCCGATTGTATTCCGTGGACCCAACGCCTCTGCCGGCCAGTTAGGTGCAACACACTCTGTGGCTTACGATTCAATGTATGCCCACTTTCCTGGATTGAAAGTTATTTATACCTCCGAGCCTGGTGATGCCAAGGGGCTGCTTAAATCTGCGATCCGTGATGACAATCCGGTATTGTTCATGGAATCAGAGCAGATGTACGGCATGAAAGGAGAAGTTTCTGATGAAGACGACTTCACCATTCCCATTGGAAAAGGAAAAATTAAGCGAGAAGGAAGCGATGTGACGGTTGTTGCTCACGGAAAGATGTATCACGTAGCCAAACAGGCAGCTGCACAGCTTGAGAAAGACGGATTGGAAGTAGAAATCATTGATCCGCGTACGGTTAAGCCTCTTGATTTGCCTTTGATTATTGAATCCATTAAAAAAACCAACCGATGTGTGGTTGTGGATGAAGCCCATCCGTTTGCCGGATTTGCAGCAGAAATCGGCTTCTTGATTCAGCGCGAGGCATTTGATTATTTAGACGCTCCGGTTCAGCGCGTTACCCTGCCGGACGTGAATGCTCCGTTCTCCAAGCCTTTGTTTGATGCCTGGCTGCCGGATGCTAAGCAGGTTATTGAGGCAGTGAATCAGGTTACTTACAGGAATTAGGCAAAAGTGAAAAGTGAAAGGTGAAAAGTGGGTACAAACTTACTTTTCACCTTTCCCTTTTGCCTTTTTACTTTTACACCCATTACATTGAATTAAGCTTAAATACGAATTACAACTCACTCAACAGTTTAGATTAGAAGAATTATGGCGATTAAGATTGAAATGCCGAAGCTCAGCGATACCATGGAAGAAGGGGTGATCGCCTCGTGGAATGTAAGCGAAGGAGATAAAGTACAGGCCGGCGATATTATTGCTGAAGTAGAAACTGACAAAGCCACCATGGAAGTGGAAGCCTTTGATGAAGGTACCGTTCTCAAAATTCTGGTTGGTGAAGGCGATGCCGTTCCGCTGGGCGGATTGATGGCTGTTCTGGGTGAGGAAGGAGAAGACATTTCAGACATCCTTGACGGTGCAGGTAGTGATTCTTCATCTTCAAAAGAAGAAGTAAAAGAAACAGCCTCTTCCGAGAAAGAAGAAACTACTTCAGAAAGTTCATCCGGTTTGACTTCACCTAAATCTGAACCGTCAACGGACTCAACTTCCGATAATGGAAGAATTAAGGCCTCTCCTTTGGCCCGCAATATGGCTGAAGACCGGGGAATTGATTTAGGCAGAGTGGATGGTTCCGGTCCCGGTGGCAGAATTATCAAGGCCGATATTGAGAACTACAAAGAATCTGCACAGCCTGCTGCTGCATCCGCTCCATCATTCAAGAGCCTGGAAAGCCGCGAAGTCAAGGTATCTCAAATGAGAAAAACCATTGCCCGACGCTTGTCCGAAAGCAAGTTCAGCAACCCGCATTTCTACGAGACTATCGACATTGATATGAAGGCAGCAATGGCTGCTCGTTCATCCATGAATGAAGCAAATGAAGTTAAAATCAGCTTCAATGATATTGTGGTTAAAGCTTGCTCAATTGCTCTTACACGTCATCAGGCGGTAAACAGCTCATGGCATGGCGATGTAATCAAAGAGCACGGAGACGTTCATGTAGCCGTTGCCGTAGCCATCGATGAAGGATTGATGACTCCGGTTATCCGTCATACCGATCAAAAAGGTCTGGCACAAATTTCATCAGAAACCAAAGAACTGGCCGGACTGGCACGCGATCGTAAGCTGCAGCCCGAGCAAATGGAAGGCAGCACCTTCACCATCAGTAATTTGGGCATGTTTGGGATTGAGGAATTCACCGCAATCATCAATCCGCCAAATGCTTGTATTTTAGCTGTGGGTGCTATCCGCGACGTGCCTGTGGTTGAAAACGGAGAAGTAGTTCCCGGTAAGCGTATGAAAGTTACCCTTTCCAGTGATCACCGCATTGTGGATGGAGCTAAAGCAGCTGAGTTTCTCAATACCGTGAAGAATCTGTTGGAGAATCCGCTCTCCATGCTGCTGTAAGCAAGTTTTAAATTCTATATTTAGAAGAGAAAGCCTTGGTCGTGAGATCAAGGCTTTTTTGTTTTCGCTCAATCCGGGTATTACATTTTTATACAAACTTGTCAGAATTTATTCCGTAATTCGGTTCAACCCTTAACCAAACCGATTTACGATGAAGCACTTTTTACTTTTAATAGCTGCAGCCCTTCTGTTTACTGTCCCTGATTCAGTGAATGCCCAAACCCGGGATGTGAAAGATGTACAAGCGACCATTGAACAACTTTTTGATGGAATGAGAGCAAGTGACAGCGCCATGGTGGCCGATGCTTTCACCAAAGATGCTATTATGAAAAGGGTGGCGACTAATCAGCAAGGAGAAGTGATGGTTAATACCGGTAATCTCGCCTCATTCCTAAATGCTATCGGTTCCCCAAAAGAACAGGTATGGGACGAACGCATTGGCAGCTACGATATTAATATTGATGGCAACCTTGCTACCGTATGGACGCCTTTCGAATTTTATATAGGAGACAAGTTCTCGCACTGCGGGGTGAATTCATTTCAGCTTGTGAAGAAAGATGGGGACTGGAAAATATTCTTTATTGTTGATACCAGCCGTCAGTCAAATTGTGTAGAATCATAATAGCGGTCAGATTCTAAGATCTGAAAGCTGACGCCTGAACACTTAAAAAAACATCATGAAAAAACTATATACCATCCTACTTATAATACTTTTTGGAGCGCAATTTGCTGTTGCCCAGGTTAGTGAAGAGCAGCGCGCCAAAGATGTGGAAAGCATCGACAACCTCATGGAAGCTCTGTACGCATCTATTTCCGGGGAGAAGGGGGAACCCAGAGACTGGGAGCGTTTCAGGAATTTAGTGATTCCGGAAGCCAGACTTATTCCCACCGGAAGAAATCAGCAGGGAAAAAACGTGTACCAGATAATGACCCCCGGGGAATTCATCGAAAACACGGATCCTTATTTTGTGGAGAATGGATTTTATGAATACGAAATCCATCGGGAAGAACACCATTATGGAAGAGTGGTGCACCTGTTTAGCACCTACGGATCTAAGCGCAGTAAATCGGACGCCGAACCTTTCAACAAAGGTATAAACAGCATTCAGCTTTTTGATGATGGAGATCGCTGGTGGGTGGTTACCATTTATTGGGCGCACGAATCAGAGTTCAACCCCATCCCCGAAAAGTACAGCGGGATGTAATCAGGCTTCATGAGATTCGAGGAGCCGGTCGATAAGTTCGGCTTTCTCCGGGTCCACATATTTACCGTACGACATGATAAGCGTACCCTTAACGCCGCTGTCAGCTTCGATAGCATAAACGGTAGACTCGCTGCCGGGGTCGGTTCCCTGATCAAATTTGTGGGTTTCTAAGATAGTGAGATCATCCGTGGAGTACTCTACATCCAGTTCTTTACAGGTAATGCAGTCATTACCAAGTTCAAAGGTATAATCAAATCCTTTTTCTTTAAGTGATTCTACCGCGTCGGCTAAGTCGTTATACATATCCAGATTAGTTGTTCACATTCATTCATTCAACAAGCTTAACCCAAAGAATGTTTCGAAGTAGAAATCTTAATTAACCTGATATCGAGATAAGGAAAGCCTCAAACCGTAAACTCACCAGGTTATGAGATCCTTCTGACGGGTTGCCCGTCTGATGGATGGCTCGAATGAGCCTGATAATCTAAATCACAACGGTTAGACGGACTTTAAGCCGTCAGACCGAACTCAAAGCTTGCTAAATAGAATTATTCTGTTGAAGAACTCAAGCAAAGCATAAGTAGGTTACTTTTCGACTCATTATTAATCGAACTCATACTCAACGATTGCTCATAAAATCGTAGCAGTAACGGGCAATATCAGCGGAGGCTTCGAGGACGGCCTCACGATTAGGGGCATTTTTTGAGAGGAAAACGAGAACGAATGCATCTCCATCCGGCATGTAGATTATTCCGGAATCGTGATGAACATTGGTAATCCATCCGGTTTTATGCGCTATCGGCGTATCTTCAGGAAGCTTTACGGGGAACATGTCGTTATACTTTTGCTGCTTCAGTATGGAAAGTATCTCTTGTTTAGATTCTTCCGTCAGTAAGTCTCCCTTAGCGAGCTCCTCATACATAATTCGAAGATCTTTTGGGGTGGTCGTGTTGCTCAAGCCAGCCTCATAGGCTTTGATATCTTCAACCCCTCGAAGCACTTCAATACTATCGGCCCCGATTTCACGCATGGTGGTGGTCACCTTTTTGGCATCCAGAAAATCGATTAAAATGTTGGTGGCAAGGTTACTGCTTCGGGTAATCATTTCGTATGCGAGGTGGTAAAGGGAGGTTTTTTTGCCCAAAAGGGAGTACAAATCCTGCTCGCTGTCTTCCGAAACAGACATTTTGAAAGTGGAACTGTCAACAATGCTGACAAATTCATTTTGTACGGTTATTGAATCCTGAACCGAGAATCTTCCTTGCTCAGCCTGCCGGTACAGCTCCATGATAACCGGTGTTTTCATAGTGCTTGCGGCGTGAAAGCGTTCATCTTCATTGATGCTAATCACCAAATCAGGATCCTGAAGACTTTTAAAGGATATCCCGAAGGTACCTTCAAGTTCAGAAACTCTGGTGTTGATGAGATTTTCCAGTTCGGGGAGGGTTTCAGGATGTTGGGGGGAGGAACAGGAAATGAGGAAACAAAAAAGCAGAAGGAAAGACAGAGATCGCATTTTAGGCGTTTATTTTTAATGATCAGGAGGTAGATACAGAATGTTCGGATATAAAAAAAGCCGCTTGATTAAGCGGCTTTTGTAAAAACTTAGAGCTGTAAAAATCAGTCTTTGTTTTTGATGTCCTGAATCTCAAGACGGATCTCCTGAGCTAATTTTTTTAATTCCTGAAGGCCTTTACGCGCACGTGTACCCGCTGCTTTGTTGCCCTTGTCGTAGAATTTTTCCATTTCTACTGTGGTTTCTTCTACGAGGTTTTTGATTTCTTCAACTCTACTCATTAGTAGCTCCGTTAAATTATTTATTAGTTAAAATTTTCTGTTTTCAGAAAGTGCGTTGAAGCTATTCAATCGGGGATATTGAGTCAAATTAAAAAGTGCTTTTTTAGCATAAATTTTAAACTTTTTTTCGGGTCACTCGATTTTTGTCACTTTTTTCAGCGATGGCCAGTTGGCAAAATCAGTAGCGGTAGTCAGTTTTAAGGGATGATCAAAATTTCTAAACTCATCGGGAATGGTGGTTTCTGCAAATCCGGCCGGTAAATTGCCCCATGAGAGCTTTTCTTTGGATTCTGAAATCAGGATTTCATCTTTCTCGTTTTTTGAGAACAAAAGGATATCTGCATTATCCAGTTCAATGGATAAAGACCGGCTGAATTCAGGTAATGGAACATGCTGAGGAGCTCCGTTTTGCTCCACAAGACTTGAAATTAATAAATTAGGAGCTGCATGATGAGCGTCTAATGCTTTTTTGTTCAGGCTGATTGCATCTTCCCGTTTGGTGATCAATCCCTTTTGAAATCCATGAATACCTATAGTGGGAATTCCCTGGTCTGCAAATAATCCCACCAGCCGTTTGTTGAGGTCCTTAATGGCTCTGAGCCGGGCGTCCTCTCTCATCATGCCTGTTTGTATGAGCCGGTCGGTGTAGGGGCTGTCACCATGAACTACGAGCCCCTTGCGGTCACCAAGCTTTGCCAGCGACTTGGCAAAGGCGGTCAGGAAAACAGAATTCTCCAGATGTTCGTGGTCAAGTACAGCGATAAAGTTTATGGGCATATATACGGTTGATTATAAAAGCTTGAAATTAGCCATTCATTCTGTTGATGACTAACCTATTTCATCTGATTTCCATTTACGGACTGCCGTTATTTCTTGAGAGCAGAAGACTTGAAGCTAAAGGGTAGAAGGTCGAGGGAAAGGTGCTCCGACTGTGTTCCATCAGAATGATGAAGCACAATGTCATGATAGGGAAGCAGCTCTGAGATTACCTGGCGGCAGGCTCCGCATGGACTGCTGATTTCTCCCTTTCGGGTGTGCACTTCCAGACGGGTAAACTCGGTATGTCCTGCAGCAAAAGCTTTTGATATTGCTACTCTCTCTGCGCAGATGCCGTGCGTCCATGCACTTACTTCCACGTTTACGCCTTCGAAATATCCATCTTCTGTAAATAGAATGGCAGAAACCGGGAAGTCGGAGTTGGGAGTAACGGCTTTGTCCAGCAGTGTTTTTAATCTGGGCAGTACTTCAAATTCTTTTTCTGAAGGATGGAAGAGATCTTCCAGTTTATCCTGTGGAGGGTTGTTGGTTTCTATGACTTCCAGCTCAAACTCTTTGGCCCAGTAATCCAGCTGTTCGGATGCAGGATCTTGCGTGTAAATTTTAGCGGGAATTTCACCTTCACTCAGGCAGATGGCACAAGCAGCCTGGGCTGCCGGAATAGTGAGTGGGTATGAAATATTTTCAATCCTCACCCCGGCGTAACATTTCCCGGATTTACTTTCTACCACACACGCGTGTTTGTTCGAAGAGTAGGGTACATAAGATTGTTCGTAAAGTGGTTTCCAGCTCATACTAATTGGTTATTGCGGAAAAGGCTGCATCTGCAACTTTAGCCCTGATTTCACTGATTCGCTTTCCATACGACCGGTACGGAAATGTTCGATTGGTTAACAGAATAACGGCCATATTCTTCTCTCTGTCAATCCAAAGGCTGGTGCCTGTAAAGCCTAAGTGACCAAAAGTATCCTCACCGGCAAGCATCCCCGCAGTTGAAAAACCGCCCGGACTTTTTCGGTCAAAACCTAAACCGCGACCACTGTGCTCCGATTGTTTGGAGGTAAACTCACGGATAGTTTCAGCTTTCAGATATCTTTTGCCGGAATAAACTCCTTCATTCAGCAGCATGGTGCTGTATTTGGCCATATCGATGGAAGATGAAAACAACCCGGCATGCCCGGCCACACCATCCATAAAGTAGGCGCGTTCGTCATGCACCCGGCCTCGTACTTTTCCCCGGTCGAAAACGGTATCAATTTCAGTGGGGGATATTCTGGGTACCAGCCAGCGACTGGTTGAAGCCGGGTTAAAAAAGGTGCTGTACATATTCATAGGGAAGTAAAATTCATTTCTCATGAACCGGTCCAGCCGGCTGCCGCTCACTTCATGAACAATTTCACCCAGAAGAATCATCCCTAAATCACTGTACACATAATCAGAGCCGGTTTCGTAAATCAAAGGCTCATTCTTAATTGCCTCCACAATTTGATTTCTTTCCGTAAGTGAATCCACATACACGCGGAAAGCCGGGAGTCCGCTTTGATGAAGCAGGAGGTCGCGGATGGTAATGTCTTTCTTCTTGTCTGTTTTGAATTTTTCAATGTAGTTGGCAACAGGGTCATCGAGGGTAAGTTCACCTTCATCAACCAGTTTCATAATAGCGGTTGTGGTGGCCATTACTTTTGTGATGGATGCCAAATCAAATACATCCGTATCTCTTACGGCCTCTGTTTTCTCGTAATCCTGGTACCCATATCCGCGGTTGTAAGCCAGTACGCCATCTTTTACGATACCGACTACTGCTCCAGGAAAAACAGAATCCCGAATGGCTTCGCTAATAATTCGGTCCACTTCAAACAGCTTTTCATGATCCAGGTTTACTTCTTCCGGTTCCCCAAATCGCAGGGTGGTATGCTCCATTTCCAGTCCGGCCCCTAACGGGTAAAGCCCGGGTATTTCGATGGGGAGCCTGGCACTGATTTTACTGGCTCCAAACAGGGCAGGAACCACACCGTGAACCTGTTGGGATGAATGGTACCAGCCCAATACATGAGCATCGGTATCCTTTAAATCTGAAAGTACATACGGGTTCCCGAATGAAACCAGCACGGTGGGTTTCCGGCTCTTCACCAGGTTATTCAGGAAATACTGCTGCTCGGAATTCAGGTGAACGGTTTGTCCGTTCCGAAGGTGCAGAAATGAACCGATGATGATCAGGTCCACCTCACCGGCTTTATTCAATATCCTTCTTTTATCCTGCTCACTCGTTCTTTCATCATAGATATGGAAAGTAACATCGGGGTGATAATCGCGGAGTTCTTTCACAAAGTCAGATCCCGTTCGGCCGGACCGGTCATCGGCAACCGAAACCACCATGATCTCCGGATATTCAGACGGGAGCAGAGGCAAGATATTATTCTCATTTTTCAGCAGCGTGATAGACTCCCGGGCTATGCGGCGGGCTTCAGCTTCATGAAAAGCCGTGTTTATCTTGGTATCCAGCTCATTGATGTCTGCCTGGTTCTCCGAATCAAATAGTCCGTATTGCTGCTTCCAGAGCATCAGCTTGGCAAACGATTTGTTAATTCGCTCTTCGGTAATTTCCCCATCCTCAACGGCTTGCTGCACTTCGTTGATGGCAGTATAAACATCCGGGCTGATGAGCATAATGTCGGCACCGGCATTCAAAGCCTGTACTACAGCCCGCCCGGGTGAAAATTTGGAACTGATGCCTTTCATTTCCAGTCCATCGGTCACCACCATGCCGTCAAACTTAAGAGAATCCATGAGCAAACTTCCCAGGATTACCGAATCGAGAGTGGCAGGGAGGAATTCAGTTGGGTTCATGTTCGGAAAGGCGATATGAGCACTCATCACGCTTCCGATACCACCATCAATAGCGGCGCGGAAGGGGATCAATTCCAGGGAATCAAGCCGGTTGTAGTCATAATTGACAACGGGAAGGTCGCTGTGCGAATCAACATCGGTATCTCCATGGCCGGGAAAATGTTTGGCGGTGGCAACCAAGCGCTCACTTTGCACGCCTTGCATAAACGCAGTACCGAATTCAGATACAATCTGAGGATCTCCTGAAAAAGAGCGCACATTGATGACCGGGTTATCCGGATTGTTGTTTACATCCAGAACAGGAGCATAAATCTGGTGAACACCCAATGCCTTGGCTTCAATAGCGGTTATCTTTCCCATCATAAAGGCATTGCGCTTGTCGCCGGTGGCAGCAACGCCCATGGCAGGGGTGAACCGGGTTGTACCCGACACCCGCATCGCGGCTCCGAATTCCATGTCTTGCGATACCCAAAGGGGGAATTTGGCCATCCGCTGTAATTTATTGGTCATGATGGCCTGCCCGTAAATATCCCCACGCATAAAAATGATGCCACCCACATGATGTTTTTGCACCATCTCTTCCAGCAGTTTGTAATTACGGTCTTCCCGGTTGGTGAACTCGCCTTCGGCCGGAATAAAAAAGAGCTGCCCGATTTTTTCTTTCAAAGTGGTATGTACAATCAGGGAGTCGAGATACTCTTCTGAAGATTTATCGATCGTTTTTTCGGGGAAGTTTTGAACGGTTTGCCCAAAAAGAAACTCGGACAGACTTTGGGTATTCCCTGCTGTAGTATCTATCAGAAGAAAACCGATCACGATAAAAAAAGCCGTGGAAAATCTGCTTTTCATAAAAGAAGTGTAGATGATTTTTGACCTAATTACGCTCTAAATGTACGTGTTAGTAACAGACTACGCCAACGCTTTATTTTTTAGCTTTTCTGGGAAAAACTTCGCGAAGACTGTGCTGTTACCACTTCTAAACTGAATTTCGGTTCACTTAAATTCCACGGGAATAAATTTTCTTTATGAATACACATTTTCACTTTATTTACAGCTTGAAAATGCTCATCATTGACTATGATAAGTGACGAGAAAAAAGAAGAAGTACGGGCAGCCGCAGATATCGTGGAGGTGGTTTCAGACTACGTAAAGCTGAAGCGGTCGGGCAGTGGATTTGTGGGGCTCTGTCCTTATCATGATGAAAAAACACCTTCCTTTAACGTTACTCCCCGTCTTGAGATTTTTAAATGCTTTGGTTGTGGTGAATCAGGGGATGTATTTAAGTTTGTGATGGATCAGGAAGGGGTGGGCTTCAATGAGGCCGTTCGTCAACTCGCCGAGCGGTACGGAGTCTTCATCCCGGAAGAGGATAATGAAGAGCCGAGCGAGAATACCCAGCTTCGGGAAGGTATTTACCATGCACTCAAATTCGCGGGTGTATTTTATTACCGAAACCTGATTGAAAACCCGGAAGCTGAAAAGGCTATCAAGTACCTCGAGAACCGGGGATATAACCGGGAAGTGTATAAAAAGTTCGGACTGGGTTTTTCTCCATCGGGAGGAGAGGAGCTATGGAAGGCTGCAAAGAATGCCGGCATTGATGAAAATTACTTAGTTGAGGCAGACCTTATCAAGCCAAGTAACCGCGGCAGTGGCTTTTACGATACTTTTCGGGGAAGACTGATGTTTCCCATTTTCAATCCTACCGGAAAAGTAATTGCCTTTGCGGGACGTGTTTTGGGTAATGAAAAGACGGCGAAATACATCAACTCATCCCAAACCAAAGTCTATAACAAGAGCGAGGTTGTTTACGGAGTCAATTTTGCGAGGAATGAGATTCGAAAGAACAAGGAAGTGATTCTGGTGGAAGGCTACACGGATGTAATCACTCTTCATGAACAGGGCATCAAGAATGTGGTGGCCAGCAGTGGGACGTCGCTCACAGCCGGACAAATGAAGATTTTGCATCGCTATGGTGAACGCATTGTCATGATCTATGACTCCGATGATGCGGGGCAAACGGCGATGAAGCGGGGTATCAATATCGCGCTGGCCGAGGGGATGGAAGTGCAACTGCTGGAGCTGCCTGAAGATCAGGACCCTGATTCTTTTGTGAAGCAGTTCGGCAAGGAATCATTTGAAGAACTGAAGAAAGAGGAAGCCGGCGATTTTGTGGATTTTCTGCTACTGAAGGCCGGTGAAGAAGGCCGGCTCGAAAAGCCTACTGAAATACCCAAGGTGATCACCGAGATCCTGGAGTCGATTGCCAACATCAAAGACTCCATTCAGCGACAGGTTTATGTACAGTACCTGCATCAGAAGATGCAAAAGTTCCAGAAGGTGAAGGAAAGCGATTTATATGAGCAGCTGGAGCGGGTTATGAACGACAGGCGCTGGGAAGAAAAACGCTCGCAGCGAAGGGAAGAAGCCCGGCAGCGTTTTCAGGAGGATCGTGCAACCCAGGATCCGGGAATGGAAGGTGGGCCAATGGATGAACCTCCGCATCCATCCGGCGCAGCAGTTTCGGAAAGGCCTCAACCTCGCTCCAGGAAAAAACCTCACTTTGAGAAAGAGCTCATTCGTCTGATGATTACCTATGGTCGCAGTATGGTGGAATACATTTGTTCGTTCACCAATTCCAAACTCTTTGAGGATGATGAACTGCGGATGTTTTATGAGGATATCATCGAGCGATATAAAGAGGAAAAAGAGATTTCTGTGAATGTGTATTCCGGCATGGACGACCCTTTTCCGCGTTTGGTTGGAGATGTTCTATTGGAGCAGCACACGGCCAGTGATCGCCACGAGGAAAAAGTGGGACTGAAGTATGAAAAGGATAAGAATCCTTATAAAACGGCTAAAAGCTCTATCAGAGCGTCACAGATAAACTTTTACCGGCATAAACAAAATGAGCTGGCTGATAAAATTGCAGCCGCTAAGGGCGAGGAAAAGCTGGAACTGATGGAGCGTCAGAAAGATATTAAATCAAAACTTACCCGCCGGGAAACAACCGATCCTGATGACTTATACCCCGATCCGGATTCTGATATAGACCACCAGGTTAACGACAAGGTGTTTCAGTACAAGATGAAGGGGGAGGAGTGATTGGGTGATTGGGTGATAGGGTGAATAAGTGATTGGGTGATTGGGTGATTGGGTGATTGGGTGGGTTGGCCATTATTTTTTTGACTTTACCTCGATTAACTGAATCAGCCACATCACCTCATCACTTTATCACCCTATCACTCTTCACTAACCCAACTCACAATTTAGCATCCAGCGGATTCCGAATTTGTCTTTGAGCATACCATAGCGGGCGCCCCAAAAGGTTGTTTCCAACGGCATAGTCACTTCACCACCTTCTGAAAGCAGTTCAAACAGCCTATCCTGCTCTTCTTCAGAATCTATATTTATGTTCAGCTGCACGTTATCACCTTCTGTTATATCCTTATGAGGTGCGCCGTCCGAAAACATCATATGGATACCGTCCGCTTTCAGTTCGCCGTGCATGATCTTTTGTTTGTGCTCGTCATCCACCGGCATTTCAGTATCTCCAAAGCGCTGCAAAGCGGTGATCTCACCATCCAGGCACTCTTTGTAGTAATTCATGGCCTCTTCGCAGTTTCCCCGAAAAAATAAATATGGAACAAGCGTTTTCATGATAGAAGTATGTTAGTTAGATGTTAGGGCATATACTAAAATATTTGTGCCCATTTGCAAAGCTTTTTGTCGGAGTGATTGCGGGGTATTGTGTACATCAGCATCCGCCCAGCCATCACTGAGATTAGATTCATAACTGAAAAACACCACAAGCCGCCCTTCATGAAATATCCCAAATCCCTGTGGCGGTTTACCATCGTGTTCGTGGATTTTGGGCAGTCCATTCTCAAAAGTATAAATCTGATCGTAGATAGGATGATTGAAGGGAATCTCGATAAACTCTTCATCCGGAAAGACTTCTTTCATGGCCGGACGGATGTACTCATCCAGTCCGTAATCGTCATCTATGTACAAAAAACCACCATTCTGCAGGTACTCGCGCACGTTTCGGGCTTCCGTTGAAGTGAGAGCAATGTTTCCGTGGCCGGTCAGGAAAACAAAAGGGTAGGAATGGAGGTCGGCGCTTCCGAGAGATACATCCGTGTAGGAATCTGCTATCTGGATTGGGACATTACTCTTGGTGAAGGAGATAAGATTCTCCAAAGCAGAAGGGTCATTATACCAGTCTCCGCCTCCGCGATATTTAGCCCGGGCAATTTCGAACTCCCCGGAGCTTTGGGCATAGATAACGGGATTTCCTGTAAAAGCCAGGAACGGTAATAAAACATAGAGAAAGGTTAAGCGCATAAACTGATCTGTAACGAATTGAATTTTAGAGCGCAGTGAACTGAATAAAATATAGCATATTGATATTCATTATCACAGAGTCGATCACATCTAAGATAATACCGTGCAGGTATGCTTTTTATTGTTACAGATTGGGATTTCGCTCCACATTCGTGGTTACCGTATCTGAAGCAAGGGAACCGAACACGCCAATACCACCATCTACATGATAAATGACATTTTGGATTTCACCGGGAGAAAGGGTGGAACCGCCCAGCTGTACTTGTTGGGATCGCACGAAGTCATATACGTTATCGTCTAAGGTGTTAGCCACAATATCATTCACCCCATAAAATGCGATACCGATCCAGGGATACTTAACTGTAACCGAGCCATCCGGGTTGACCTCAAAATTACCCTCGTTGATGATGCCGGAACTGTTATTAGACAGCAGCGTTAGGTCTTCTTCAGGGTCATCACTGTCCCGAAACACGTCTGCATAAAAGGGAGTGAGGTCTTCAGCATCAGGTTCAAAGCTGATGGCATTAAATACAAAAATGTTCTGCCGGCCGGGATATGAGCTTTCACTCAGTGTAATTTCAAGCTGTTTGGTAGATTGATAGACCACAGACTCTGCAACACCACCTAAAATCTCAAAGCTTCCCGGAATGATGGTATGGGCAGTGATAACATCGTTGGAACCGGGGAAAGAAATGTGCAACTGATACGTTCGTTCCGGAATGACCGCATGATTTTGGTCGGGTTGATAGATACCGGTTTCAGCATTTGAGTAGGTAAATGATTGCTCTACGGAGCTTTCGGGTCCGTTTGCCAGCAGGCGAACTTCTATAATTGCATCATTTACTGCGGCTTCCTCAAAATCGTATACTTCATCAGCCGGAATGGTGGTAGAAAGCCGAACCTGTGGTAACTGACGATTGGCAACCAGGTATGATTCAACCACATATAATTCCTCATAGTCATCTTGCGGATAGACATTACACGAAGTGATAAGAGCCGAAGCAAAAAATATTAATAGCGTTAGTTTCTTCATGTTACTAAAAGTTGACGGTGTAGGAAATTGAAGGCAGAATGGGCAGCAGGTAAACAGGATTACGCTCCACCGGGTTTTCATCAAAGTCGAAGCTGTAGAACCATACATTACGGCGGGAATACACGTTGATGAGTTGCAGCTGTAGCTCTGAATCGCCCAGGTCAAAGAACTTGCCTTTTCGTGAGAACGATACATCCATTCGGTGATAACTTGGGAGCCTGGAGGCATTAACCCGCCCAACGGTAAAGGTGTTACGGTCGTCAAAGGTCCATGGTAAGTCGAGCTGTACATATCGGCCCAGTACCTTGGTGTAAGATTGCCCGGTGGCAAAGTTAAATGAAGCGGTAACTTTCCAGCGTTCATTGAACTGATAATTTCCAACGAGGTTGATATCATGCCGGCGATCGTATTTTGGAGGGTAGAAACGAGCGGTTTGCCCCTGTTCGGTAATCTCAGAATTGTAACCCGGGTATCGCCTCCAGGTGTAGCCCAGTGTATAACCGATAAACCCGGTGAAATCCCCGGCTCTTTTTTCAAAAAACACTTCTACTCCGTATGCACTTCCGTCTCCCACACGAAATAAATCTTCATATAAAAGTCCGGCAACGTCGGGAAGAAAGGGATCAAGCTCGAACAGGTCTTCCATGGTTCGGTAATAGACTTCAACATCAAGTCCATACCCTTCAAAAGGAATGGTTTTAGCTCCGAGTACGAACTGATCTCCGTAAGCAGGGGAGACGCCTTCGGCGGAAGTCAGCCACACATCAAAGCCGGAAAAGGCTTCGTTGGTTACAAGGGTGAGGAACTGATTGTACCGACCATAGGCAGCCTGAAGGCGTACCCGGCTTCCGGGCCTGTATTCCATGGAGAAACGGGGTTCAATACGCACGTAATCTCCATCTGAAAAATAGTTCATACGTACCCCCGGGGTGAAAATCCATTGGTCGTTGGGTCGCCATTCATCCTGTATATAAAAAGACGCATATTGATTCTGAATGCGGCTCCCAAAGGTGTCCTGGCCATCAAAAGTATCCTGCAGTTTGAAGGTGAAGATTCCGGACCAAATCCCGGTTTCGATAGTGTGGTTGTTGCCGGGCAAATATTCAAGATCGGCTTTCAGGGAAAAATCATAGATGTTATTGGAGCGGGTGAACTTTGTCCCGGCAAAATCAAACCCCGGGAAATTGAAGTACCGGGAGCCGGTAAGAACAAAGTTAGAGAACAGTTTTTCTGAGAAGATGTGTGTCCAATTGCCGCTTAATGTCTGATTTCCATAATTCAGGTCAAACTCAGCATCTTCCGCAAAAGGGAAAGTTACCTGATCCTGTCCGGCATAAAAGGCGAGGGATAATTTATCGTTTTGGGTGGCATCGAAATTCACTTTTCCGTTAAAATCGTAGAAATAGAATTGACTGGGTACGTTATCCGTAGTTTGGCGAAGACCGGCCAGCAGGGGCTCAAGGGTAGAGCGCCGTGCTGAAAACATCCAGGACCCTTTGCTGTACGGCCCTTCAATCGAAGCCCGGGAAGCCAGTAATCCAACGGTTGCGGTACCGTCCATTTCATTCCGGTTTCCGTCTTTGTTGTAGATTGTCAGGACCGAACCCAATCGGCCGCCATATTCAGCCGGGTATCCGCCTTTATATAATCGCACGTCTTTAATGGCATCGGGATTGAAGGTAGAGAAGAAGCCAAAAAAGTGACTGGGGTTGTACACAGTGGTCCGGTCTAAAAGGATCAGGGTTTGATCCGGACTTCCCCCACGGATATATAAACCGCTTGAAAAATCTGAGGCGGCTTTAACGCCGGGCAGCAGCTGGATGGAGCGAAATACGTCGGCTTCGAAAACAGACGGAAGCTCCTGAATCAGCTGGGCATCAACCTGCACAGTTCCGATGTTCTTCTGTTCTTCTTCCTCCCGGCTGGAGCGTACCACTATTTCATCCAGTTCCACACTTTCGGGAACCAGCTCAACATCCAATCTCAGGTTCTCCCCCGGTTCAAGCGTAATTTGTTGTCGATATGGTTTGTACCCTATGTAACTGCAAAAAAGGGTGTAGGTGCCAGGCTGAATATTGGGCAGCGAATAATACCCTAATGTATTGGAAGCCGTACCTTTGTTGATTTCCTGGAAGCCTATATTTGCACTGATGAGCGTTTCCCCGGTTTCAGAATCAGTGATGTATCCATTTAAAGAAGCGGCTTGCTGAGCGTTAACAGATGTAAATCCCCCGATGATAAAAATAAATGCCAGTAAGAGTGTGCGATACATGAAGTTTGAGTCGTCTGAAATTTTGAGCTACTTACACGAACTATTGCAAAGAAAGTTAGCGCTAAATTCATTCCCGAATGTTAAGAAAGTATTACTGCGGGTTCTTTTCAAAAAAGGTTGTTTTATTAGTTGGTGTAAGTGCGAAGGGCTGAACCCCTTCGCTTGTGTACCGGAAGGTTTGGTTGCCTGTGTAAAGAGGGGGGGGTTGGGTGTATTCCGGTAAGTAAGCGAGTCGTTTACGGCATCGAATGGTTGATTTACGCGTGAAGGGTTCTTCAATTTATTATTTCCCTTATTTAATAACCCGCTGGTCTCATGTTCATTTTGGCTTGATCCAAAACGAACCAAAAGATCAAGGCGGGCGAAAAAAGAGCTAAAAGTGACTGCATTACGCTAAAATAAATCAAAGCTCCATTACTCTTCGAGATGGCTTCTTTGGTGCTCAGCGGAGTGATTTATTTCTTAACGCTTCATTTCGTCCCTTTCTTTACGCTCTTTTTTCTAAGGCCGGTTA
>NZ_JAEPPI010000003.1:908719-922073 GCF_017641085.1 Gracilimonas sp.
TTGGTGCTCAGCGGAGTGATTTATTTCTTAACGCTTCATTTCGTCCCTTTCTTTACGCTCTTTTTTCTAAGGCCGGTTATAATTTCCTTCTGTTCCCCATTGTTGTCCTTAGTGCCTTGTTGGAACCGGTGGGTTGGGGTAAATAGTGTGAAGGGCTGAACCCCTTCGCTTGTGTACCGGAAGAGTTGGTTGCTTGTGTAAAGAAGGTGGGTGTGGTTAGGTGTATTCCGGTAAGTAAGCGAGTCGTTTACGGCATCGCGTGAGTTTGTTTTAGTACCGGAGGAGTGTTTAAACCCGTCATCGCGAGGAGCCGGTGTTGTTGATACGAGCTTTCCGTATATCGACGACGCGATCTCCATAATCCACTTGGGATGCCAGTTCAGGGAGATTGCTTCGTCGTCATGCATCCCAAGCTTTTATTCCAAATCCGGCCTCCTCGCAATGACGGGGTGAATTTATTATAATCTACAATGCCAAGAGACAAAGACCTTTACGTGTACATCCTCACCAATAAACATCATACCGTATTGTATACAGGGGTAACCAGTGACTTAGTAAACCGGGTGTGGAAGCATAAGAACAAGCAAATCAAAGGCTTTACCAAAAGATATAATGTGGACAAGCTGGTTTACTTTGAAGGACCCGGTGATCCAATCTATGCCATTGAAAGAGAAAAACAAATTAAGGCTGGATCACGACAGAAAAAGATTGATTTGATTAATGAGATGAACCCGGAGTGGAAAGACCTTTACCACGAGATTATTCCTAAGAACTATAAAGAACCCGTCATCGCGAGGAGCCGGTGTTGTTGATACGAGCTTTCCGTATATCGACGACGCGATCTCCATAATCCACTTGGGATGCCAGTTCAGGGAGATTGCCGCGTCGTTATGCACCCAGCCCGGTGTTCGGGTTTGCGGGCTCCTCGCAATGACGGGTTCTTAAATTACAACCCCAAATCACCTTGTTCGGCTTCGCCGGGGATATCCAAATTTGTTCCCAGCTCTTTGTTTATGGCTTTGATGAAATGCTTGGAAAGCATAGGCGATTCTTTCTCCAGGTTCTGATGCACAAAGAAGTATAGCTTCTCGAGTCCTTGCTCTTTCCAGAACTTGAGCCGTTCCACCCAATCATCCAGCCGATCATAATCGCTTGCATGATTGGCGCCCACATAACGGATAAAAGCTACGGGGGAAGTAAGCCGCATATGCAGTAAGTCCCGGCGCCCGGCAGTGTCTGTAATGATATTGGCTACTCCGTATTCTTCGAATAACTGATAAACCTGACTCGCTACCGCAGCATCATTATACCAATCCGTATGTCGTAATTCGATGGCAAGCGGAATGTCATCCGGCCAGATTTCCACCAGTCGTTGCACACGGTCAAAATCTTTCGGTTTGAAATCATCACGAAGCTGCAGGAAAATCATTTCCAGCTGATCTCCAAACCCCCGCATTCCATGGAGATATTCTTCCAGTGGAGCTTCAATATTCTTTAATCGTTTAAAGTGACTGATGGTATTTACCACTTTGGGAAAGAATTTGAAGTCGTCCGGTGTTTTCTCAGCCCAAGTTTCTGACTGTTCCGGCCCTTTATTTCCATAAAACGTGGCATTCAGCTCAATAGAATTAAACTGCCGGGAATAGTATTCCAGTTCATCTTTGGTTCCGCGAGGATAAAACCCTTTCAGGTCTTTCTTATTCCATTTGGCACAACCCACATAAGCATTAAAATCACTGTTGCCTCTTTGATTCAAAACCCGCAGGGTGTCGGGGTGATCAGGAGGGAGGGTGAAATCGATGTCGCCGGGATTATCTACCTTACCAAATTTCATAGGTTCGTTATTGGTTAATCGTTATTCGTGTATTTGCAATATAACGAATAACCAAAAACGATTAACGAGTTTCCACTACAATAAGAAGCTATAAAATTCGTATATTTGAAGCAGTTCATTGACGTATTGGGGGTGTTCTGGATTCGACGGGTTGAGTATCACCGTTGGTTGCGTGTCGAGAGTGTCCAATGAATCTCGTAATAACATTCATTATGGATCAAAAGTAATTGACAATAATTACTCATACCGTTTAGCAGCATAAACTGCTAAGCCGTCCCGCTGGTTAAGTGCCTGTCATTGCCAGCCCGGACGTCATACAAGACAGGATATCGTAAGCGTGCCTTCTGCCGCGTTTGCGTGAAACTTTAGCAGAATAGGTTGAAGTCGCTTAGGTACTGGGCTCGGCTTCACCCGAAATACCAATCAGTACCTACACATGTAGATGCTAACAGGTCTACCTTCCCGGACCGGGGTTCGACTCCCCGCACCTCCACTTTATACTTCAAAGCCATCATATTCGAAAGAGTGTGATGGCTTTTTATGTTTTCATATAGACGTTTTATGAAACCATACAGATAGCATAAAAACCGGTCTTAATAGCTTTTGCAGAGGCCTTGCCAAACGATGCTTATCGTTCAGTAAATTGTTGCGCATCAACCATCCGGTTGATGCTTATGTTTTTGATCAGCGATGCTTATGTGTTGGGATAATCAAAGGGTGCACCAGCGTTTTTGTTTTTACCAGCTTTCCAAAGACTGATGCTTTCCATATAATCCGTTGTTAATAAAAGAAAAATAGATGCAGCTACAGACTAAAACCGTTCGGCAGGGGATCAACAAAGCTTACCTGAAAGTAAATGTTAAAAGAGCAGACCTGGATGCTTTTAAAATTGAAGCAACGAGATACCTGAATCAGATTGAGGAAGCAGGCAGTGAAAGTGAAGAACACCTGAAAAATTACCTCAAAGATTTTCTGTCCAGGTCGTTTTATGAAAGGGAAGAAAAGCTTGTAAACACCAGCGACAGAATTGACCTGGCCATCTACTCAGGTAAAACGACTTCCTCCTCGGTGGATGTGATTATTGAAGCCAAGCGCCCGGATAACAAAGCTGAAATGATCAGCAAAGATAATCCCAACCGAAAGGCCCTGCAGGAAGCCCTTCACTATTATTTTGACCAAAGGGAAAGCGGCAATGATGACCTGAAACAGGTAGTCGTTACAAATTATATCGAGTTCTTCATTTTTGACGCCCGGGAAATTGAACGCCATTTTTATTCCAAAAAGAAACTGCTAAAAACATACCGCCAGTGGAAGAATGATGAAAAAGTTTCGGGGAAGACGGATTTCATCTATCAAAAATTTGAAGCGTTTATTAACGAGTCTGATGCTGATATAACCGTAACGCACGCAGATCTCAGCAAATATCAAAAACAGCTTGCAGCCGAAGCCAACGAAGAGTCCGACAAAAAGCTGATTCCTTTATACAAGCTCTTTTCACCGGAACACCTGGTGAAGAAGAACTTTGCCAACGACAGTAACTCCCTCGATAAAGGCTTCTACAACGAACTGCTGCATATACTCGGACTGCAGGAAGTGAAAGAGAAGGGGAGCCGGTTGATTCAGCGTCTGCCGAAAAAAGAACGCCACCGCGGGTCGCTGATTGAAAATACCATCGAGATTTTACGGTACGACCAGCACATGAACGAAGTGCGTGATGCCACCGTGCACTACGGGGATGAGGAAGACGATCAGCTGTTTGGGGTGGCGCTGGAATTGGTGATTACCTGGATGAACCGGGTGCTGTTTCTGAAACTGATGGAAGCCCAGCTGCTGGCGTATCACCAATACGATGAGAAATTTAAATTTCTGAGTTACGAAACCATTGATGAGTACGACGAACTCAACAAGCTCTTTTTCCGGGTGCTGGCGCTGCGGAACCAGGAACGCCCGGCATCGGTGCAGGAACGCTTTGGGCATATACCGTACCTGAACTCTTCGTTGTTCGATTCCACCAGGCTGGAGAAAACCACCATTCAGATTTCCGGGCTGGATGATAAAGCCACGCTGGATTTGCATTCCCGGAGTATCCTGAAAAAGGGAGCAAAGCCACCTAAAGAAAAACTGAGCACCCTCGATTACCTGCTCCGCTTTCTGGATGCTTATAACTTCAGTGCCGAAAGTTCGGGTGGCATTCAAACCGAAGATAAAACGCTGATCAACGCCTCGGTGCTGGGCCTGATTTTTGAAAAGATAAACGGCTACAAAGACGGTTCGTTTTTTACCCCCGGCTTCATCACCGAATATATGGCGCGGGAAACGCTGCGTAAATCTGTGACGGATAAGCTGAATGAAGCCTTTGGCTGGGATTGCGAGAGTTTTGATGAACTTCCCCGTAAAATTGAAGCCAAAGAGCTTTCGGAAGTGAATGAGGTGATCAATTCCATTACCATTTGTGACCCGGCGGTGGGGTCGGGTCACTTCCTGGTTTCGTGCCTGAATGAACTGATTGCCATAAAATCGGAACTGAAGGTGCTGACGGATCACGAGGGTAAGTATATTTCCCGACTGGATATTTCCGTGGAAAACGATGAGCTGGCGATAGAGCACAACGGGAATTGTTTGATTACAAGCTCAATCACCACTGGAAAAACGGCAGGGTAGAACGCAAACCCGCCGGTAAAGAAAGCCAGCGTATTCAGGAGGCGCTGTTCCATGAAAAGAAATTCCTGATTGAAAACTGCCTGTTTGGGGTAGATATCAATCCCAACTCGGTAAAAATATGCCGCCTCCGCCTGTGGATCGAACTGCTGAAGCACGCCTATTATACATCCGGCCCGCAAGAGATCCCGGATCAGGTCCGGGATGACAACAACGAAGAGGCTCTTTCTCCCTACTCCGAGCTCGAAGTCCTCCCCAACATCGACATCAACATAAAGCAGGGGAACTCGCTGGTAAGCCGGTTCGGGCTGGATGAAGACCTCAGCTCCATCTTCAAGAAAAGCGAGCACTCGCTGCACGATTACAAGCAGGCCGTACGCAATTACCGCGAAACGCGCGACCGAAACGAAAAGCAGCGCCTGCAAACGTTGATTGACGATATAAAAGCCGAATACAGCGAAAACCTGCTGAACAACAAACCCATTAACAAGAAACTGAGTAAAGCCCGCGGTAAGCTGGAGCTGATGCAGAACGAGGATTTATTCGGGGAAGGCAAGGCGACGAAGAAAGAGCTCAAAAAGCAGGAAAAGAAAGTTACCAAACTGGAAGAGCAGAAAGCCGAGGAAGAAGCCGGCGCCTTTTACCGGGAAGCCTTTGAATGGCGCTTCGAATTTCCGGAAGTGCTGGACGAAGACGGGAAGTACACCGGCTTTGATGTGGTGATTGGGAATCCGCCTTATGTACGGCAGGAAGCCTTAGGCGATATAAAACCCTTTCTGAAAACTCATTTTGAGGTATATGCGGGAACCGCAGATTTATACGCTTACTTTATTGAGCAAGGGGTGAAGCTGAATAAAGAAAATGGCTACTTCCATTACATTGTAGCCAACAAATGGATGCGGGCAAATTATGGAAAGCCGCTCCGAACCTGGCTACAACAAAAACAAATTACAGCCATTACCGATTTTGGGGATTTACCTGTATTTGAGGAAGCCACCACTTACCCGTGTTTATTGGAAATAAAAAAATCTGATAACCCAACGGTATTTAAAGCGCTGGAAGTGGAAAACCTGCCGGTAGAAGATTTTGATGTACTGGAAGAAGAAAACGGATTTGAAGTAGATGCTAACAAACTGAGCGAAGAAGGCTGGTCGCTGGTTCCGTTAAAAACTCAGAAATTATTGGAGAAGTTAAGGAAAGCCGGAACTCCATTAGGTGAATATGTGAATGGAAAAATCCATTATGGTATTAAAACCGGCTACAACAAAGCATTTGTGATTGATGAAGAAACCAAAGACCGACTTATTGATGAAGATGCTTCCAGTGCAGAAATTATTAAACCTTTTTTGGCTGGACGAGATATCAAACGATATCAGCAGCCGGATCAAGAGAATTATTTAATCTTTACAAGAAGAGGGACAGATCTTGATAAATATCCGGCAATAAAAAAATATTTAGAAGGCTTTAAAAAAGAACTTGAACCCAGACCAAAAGATGTGCCAAGTGAAGATTGGCCGGGAAGAAAACCTGGAACTTATCAGTGGTATGAAATACAGGATGGCGTAGATTATTACAAGGAGTTTGAAAAACCCAAAATAATTTACGCTGAAATAGCAACAAGAGGACAGTTCATGATAGATGAGGACAATATGTATGTTGATACAACCTCATTCATATTAGGAAACTCATCATATAATTTACTCGGTGTATTAAATTCCAAGCTTTGGACCTTTATGTTTTCACAAATTAGTTCAGAGATTAGAGGAGGATATTATAGATGGAAGAGTCAATATCTTGAAGTAATGCCTTTACCAAAAGTTTTGGATGATAGTAATGAAATTGGAAGTCTTGTCAATCAAATCCTCACCGCCAAAAAAGAAAACCCCGAAGCCGACACCGGCGCGTTGGAGGCGGAAATCGATCAGCTGGTGTACCAGCTCTACGGCCTCACCGAAGAAGAAATAGCCATCGTGGAAGAGAGTGTGGGGTAATTAACAAACCCACACCCCGCCCCCCACGTCATTGCGAGGAGCCCGTAAATCCGAATGCAGGGCTGGGATGCATACCGACGCGGCAATCTCCCCGAATCGATATCCCAAGTAGCTTAAGGAGATCGCGTCGTCGCCCGGCAAGGGAGTCCTGCTTCACCTCACTCTACTCCTCGCGATGACCGGTTTTTTACTACTCATTAACGCCCGCCCCCCACGTCATTGCGAGGAGCCCCTAAATTCGAACGTAGGGCTGGGATGCATACCGACGCGGCAATCTCCCTGAATCGACCTCCCAAGTGGCTTAAGGAGATCGCGTCGTCGTCCGGCAGGGGAGTCCTGCTTCACCACACTCTACTCCTCGCGATGACCGGGTTTTTTACTACTCATTAACGCCCCCACGCGTCATTGCGAGGAGCCCGTAAATCCGAATGCAGGGCAGGGTGCATACCGACGCGGCAATCTCCCTGAAACGATATCCCAAGTAGGTTAAGGAGATCGCTTCGTCGCCAAGCTGGGTTGCCATAGATTCTGCAAGGTTCCTCCTCGCGATGACCGGCTTTAACTACTAACCACACACTACTCCTCGCGATGACCGGTTTTTTACTACTCATTAACGCCCCCCGCGCGTCATTGCGAGGAGCCCGTAAATCCGAACGTAGGGCTGGGATGCATACCGACGCGGCAATCTCCCCGAAACGACCTCCCAAGCACATCAAGGAGATCGCTTCGTCGTCCGGCAGGGGAGTCCTGCTTCACCACACTTTACTCCTCGCGATGACCGGGTTTTTTACTACTCATTAACACACCCCACGTCATTGCGAGGAGCCCCTTAATTCGAACGCCAGGTTGGGGAGCATAACGACGCGGCAATCTCCCCGAATCGACATCCCAAGTACATCAAGGAGATCGCGTCGTCGCCCTGCAGGGGAATCCTGCTTCACCACACTCTACTCCTCGCGGTGACCGGGTTTTTTACTACTCATTAACACACCCCACGTCATTGCGAGGAGCCCGTAAATCCGAATGCAGGACTGGGATGCATACCGACGCGGCAATCTCTCCGAACCGACCTCCCAGGCACATCAAGGAGATCGCGTCGTCGCAAGAAAGGGGCGTCCGGCTTCATCACACTCTACTCCTCGCGATGACCGGGTTTTTACTACTCATTAACGCCCCCCACGTCATTGCGAGGAGCCCATAAATCCGAATGTAGGGCTGGGATGCATACCGACGCGGCAATCTCCCTGAAATAACATCCCAAGTAACTCAAGGAGATCGCGTCGTCGTCCGGCAGGGGAGTCCTGCTTCACCACACTTTACTCCTCGCGATGACCGGTTTTTTTCTACTCACTAACACACCGCGCGTCATTGCGAGGAGCCCCTTAATTCGAACGCCAGGTTGGGGAGCATAACGACGCGGCAATCTCCCTGAAATAACATCCCAAGTAACTCAAGGAGATCGCGTCGTCGCCAGGCAGGGGAGTTCTGCTTCACCACACTTTACTCCTCGCGATGACCGGGTTTTTTCTACTCATTAACGCCCCCCACGTCATTGCGAGGAGCCCGTAAATCCGAGTGCAGGGCAGGGATGCAAACCGACGCGGCAATCTCCCTGAAATAACATCCCAAGTGGCTTAAGGAGATCGCGTCGTCGCCCGGCAGGGGAGTTCTGCTTCACCACACTTTACTCCTCGCGATGACCGAGTTTTTGCAATGGGTGTTGTAATTAATTAAGAGCGCTGCTACTGCCTTTCTTTTCAGACCTTGCAAAGCACAATTCAAATTTGGTGCCCTTTCCGGTTCCTTTGTAGGTGAAGGTGCCTTCCAATTGCTCGGTAAGGGCGCTAATAAGATTGAAACCCAGCGTATTATCGTCCGGTTCGAAATTATCGGGAATGCCTTTACCAAAATCTTCAATCACCAGCTGTATGTTGTCGCCCTCATTTGTGAGCGAAATATGCAAATCACCGGATTCGTCTTTCCCGTAGGCGTGCTTCATGGTATTGGTAATAACTTCATTGATGGTTAAAGAAAGGGGGATAGCCTGGTTGATATTCAGTTCCAGGTTCTTATCAATATTCAGATGAACATTGAGGTCGGTATCAGATTGAAATACAGAGGTAATGCCTGATACAAGCTTGTTCATACTTTCACTGAAGTCTAATCTCGAAAAAGTTTCCGACTTGTACAGGATTTCATGCACTGCTGCCATTGAGTTGATCCGACTCACACTGTCAAATAATTTACTCTGAAGCCGCTCATCATTTTCTCCGAAGGCTTGCAAATGCAACATTCCGGAAATTACAGCAAGATTATTCTTTACCCGGTGGTGAATTTCATTAAGAAGAGTGTTCTTTTCTTTGAGGGCTTCTTCCAGTTTCCCTTTTCTCAGCTTCTCGTCATGAATGTCCTGAACGCTTCCCAAAATTCGGATGCACTCACCCTTTTCCATTTCACTTTCCCACATGATTCGTACCCATCGTTGCTCCCCGTCCGGAGTTTGAACTTCAAGTTCGGTTTCATAGGGTGCGCCGTTTTCAATGGATTCATTTAATGCGTTCAGCAAAAGGTCTCTGGCATGTTCATCCCTGATAAAAGGGAAGGTGGTCTCAGCATTAGGATCAAAATTATCGTCAACCCTGTGGATTGATTTTACCGTATCTGACCAGAACCTCTTGTCTTGTTTTACATCATATTCCCAGTGCCCGATTGCAGCCAGCTGATAAGCTCTGTTTATGGTTTTCTGATTCTTAGTGAGGATCCTTTGGCTTTCTTTCAGCCGGGAATAATTTCTTAGCTCCCTAACAACAGCCGGCAGTAACCGGTCAGTTTTATCTTTCATGATGTAATCTGAGGCACCTTCTCTCATAGCTTCAACAGCTAATTTCTCGGGTATATAACCGGAGATTAAGATGAACGGTAGCTCCTGATTAATTTCCCGCACCACACTCAAAGCTTCCAACCCAGAATACCCGGGGAGGTAGTAATCACATAAAACCAGATCAACTTCGTCTTTTTTTACAGCTGAGATAAGTACATCTCTGCTATCCGTTTTTGTGATAAGAATATCCTCTTCAAGCTCATGTAATTTTCTTTTAAATAGTTCAGCATGAGATTCATTATCCTCAACCAGTAATACCCTGAAAGATTCTTTCTTTTTTGTCATAAGACTATTTATTGTTCATTCGAGAACTTAGAACAAATCAACCATAGATTGACCTAAAGCTAAAAGAAGATAATTAAAAACAGATTATAAGTAATTACTTTATCTTAGATTATGGTTAGTTATTCTTAATGGATTCGTAACATCACCGGTAATACCTTTTCCGGTCACTCAGTAATCTGATTTATATCCATCTATATTTTGCCAATAGGTGGTCAAAACTATAGAGAACAAAAGCACAGAAATTTTTGGGAAAAGAATCAAATAAAAATACCGGACTTCGCAGGCACCACTTTTTCTCGGCTTTCAATTCCATTCCTGATGCGATGGTAGTGACGGATATTAATCGAAGAATTATTTCGGTTAATTCGGCCTTCGTGAAGTTGTTCGGGTATAAGCGTGGTGAAGTAAAGGGAAAAGAAACATCTATTCTTTATTCGTCAGAACAGGATTTCAGCGATGCCGGAGAAGCGAGGTTTAATCCGGATTCAGATGTTAAAGCAGAAGTATTTGAAGTGCTGTACAGGCGAAAGAACGGAGAGATATTCCCGGCTGAATCTGTTGGAAGTGTGGTTAAAGATGATGATGGAGAGACTATTGGCTACCTTGCCGCGATAAAAGATTTGACCCGGGAAAAGAGAAGGAGTGAGGAAATATCCCTGCTCACTAAAAGGTTGCGTCTGGTTGCAGCTATTGTGGCCAATGAGGAAAAGAATTTCGAAGCAAAAATCAAAAATGCTCTCAAACTCACCACCGACTTACTTGGGTTTGAAATTGGTATTGTAAGCCGGATTGAAGGGGAAACCTATACAATCAAACATTATTACCCGGAAACGGCTGACCTGGAAGAGGGGATGGAATTCGATCTTAGTCAAACCTACTGCAGTATTACGCTCAAGTCGGACGATGTAGTTTGTATAAATGAGATGAGAACTTCCCCCTATAAAGCACATCCTTGCTACTCAAAGTTCAGCCTGGAAAGTTATATAGGAGTTCCCCTGATTGTAGATGAAGAAGCCATCGGAACCATAAATTTTTCCAGCTCTGAATCCAGAACGGACCCGCTTAACCAAGCCGATAGAGATATGGTGAGACTGCTGGGGCAGTGGTTAAGTTCCGAGTTTCAAAAGCAGGCCTACCAGGATGAGTTAAAGCAAAGCAGAGATCGATTCAGGCTTATTTCTCATAATTCAGCTGATCTTGTATGTCTGCATAAACCTGATGGTTCGTACGAATACCTGTCTCCTTCGGCAGAGAAAATATTGGGGTATTCGCCGGAAGAGCTTATAGGTAAATCACCCTATGAGTTGTTTCACCCTGAGGATTTAAAGCGCATTCAGGAAGAGTCGCATGAAAAAGCACTGAAAGGAGAGCATATACATCATATTCATTATCGGATTAAGCGCAAGGATGGTGAATATATATGGTTTGAAACCGCAACCGAACCTATTTTGAATGATGAAGGAGAGGTTGATAGATTACAAACTTCTTCCAGGGAAATAACGGAACGGAAGAAACTTGAGAACCTGCTGAAAGATACCAACAAGCTGGCTTCGGTAGGGGGATGGGAGTTAGACCTGAAGAATCAGGATTTGTATTGGACAGATGAAGTATATCGCATTCATGAGCTTCCATTGGGGTCTGAACTTAATGTGGAGGAAGCGATTAATTTTTATGCTGAAGAAGATCAGCCAACTATTACGGAAGCTGTTAGTCATGCCATCCAAACCGGAGAGGGTTATGATTTGGAGCTCACCTTAGTTACTGCAAAAGGGAACCGGAAATGGGTGCGGGCAATAGGTAAAACCCAGATGGACGAGAACGGGGAAGCGTATAAGCTATATGGTGTTTTCCAGGATTTAAGCATGCGGAAGCTGATGGAAGATCAGCTGAAAGAGAAAAATGAAAAGCTTGAACAACTGCTTAAGGCCACGAATGATATTAACGCCATAATTGGCCATGATTTAAAATCACCACTGAATACCATTATTGGGTTTTCTGATTTATCGGTTAAAGCGATAGAGGAAGGAGCATTTGAAGCTGAAAAATTCAAAAAGTTTCTTACCCTTATTTATACATCGTCAAAAGGGATGAGTACTACTCTGGACGATTTATTGAAATGGTCCAGGCTGCAAACGGGAGATCTGAATTTAGACATTACTTCAATAGACATAAAAAGGGTAGGCCGTAACTTATCCGATTTCTTCCAGGCAAGCCTTTCAAATAAAGGGTTGACGCTGAAATTTGATTTTGGAGAGCATTCCCAAATTAGAGCTGATGAAAGCATGATAACGACCATGATTAGAAACTTGATTTCAAATGCGATAAAATTTTCCAATGAGAAGGGGGAGATTACCGTACGATTAGAAAAGCTCCGGGATGATTGGGTGCTGACTGTACAGGATGAGGGAGTTGGGATGACCGATGAAGTTAAGCGGGATTTATTTTCACCACTTAATCACCCCAGCGAGTACGGAACGAAGAACGAAAAGGGAACAGGGTTAGGGTTAAAAGTAACCGAGAAGCTCGTCAAATTGCACGGCGGAAGGGTAGAAGTTGAAAGTGAAGTAGGTAAAGGAACAAGATTTAAACTTTATATTCCTAATGATCTAAGCCCGGAGTGAGAAGATAAACAAGAGAAGTATAATCCGTTCTGAACCACACACTTGTTTTAGAGTATTTTAACCGTAGGTCGGACAGTTTGTCCGCCCTTTTTTGTTTGGGGTAGTTGGTTGCCCTTTAATGCAGGACCCTCTCTCTGTCTCTCTCCCTCCGGCGCGCCTGTAGTACATTTGAACTCTTATCTGTGGCCGCAGGGAAAGAGGACTCGTTGGTAAGAGTTGGTGTGGTGAGAAAGATATAGGTTATGGGAATACTCTTTAATTAAGCGCTCCCTCCATATAAGCTCAGCGCAATAGGGAGGGTTGGGGCCTGCCTGCCGGTAGGGAGGTTGGTCGTTTGGCGGAAATGGCTTGATGAATTATTGACTTGGATGTTATTGCTACTTAGAACATGTGTTGGTTCATTATCAAACCGGACCCTCTCTCTGTCTCTCTCCCTCCGGCGCGTTTGTATTACATTTCTATCCTTAGTCGGGGCCGCAGGGAAAGAGGACTCCTTGGGGATAGTTGGTGAATTAAAAGGAATATGAGCCAAGGGTATGCTCTTTGATTAGGCGCTCCCTCCCTATAAGCGCAGCGCGATAGGGAGGGCCGGGGTGGGTCGTTTGGCGAAGGGCTGGTATAGTTAAAACCCGAAACTACGCAATTTCAAAAAACCAGCAATGAACGCCTTCACACTCCCGGATAACTCACAAAATGCTGACTTTTCTGTGCTAAAGTTTCGGTTTGGGGCACAAAATTGAAAAAAATTTCCCATTAAAAAACAACGTATATGGTTGACTAAGGCTGTTTTTAAAGATTAATTCAAAAAATCTCAAAAAAATTTAAACTCAAATTTAAGAACGCTATTTCACCTACGATAACTGCAGTAACCAAAACAACGGAATCAATAACTAAAACTAAAAAGGTGAATAATCATGGCAAGTTTTGGAGATCTAAATAGAGTAAATACAAACGTGCAGTCTCTGGACTCACAGTTATCACTGAACCGAGTAAACCGTGACCTGGCCGACAGCCGTATGCGTATGTCAACCGGTCTTAAAATCAACAAAGCAGAAGACAACGCTGCCGGGTACTCGATTGCAAC
>NZ_JAEPPI010000004.1 GCF_017641085.1 Gracilimonas sp.
TCCTCTCAGACCCCCTAGCTATCATCGCCTTGGTGAGCCGTTACCTCACCAACTAACTAATAGCACGCAGACCCCTCTATACCCGGCCGAAACCTTTAACAACTGTGGCCATGCGGCCCCGCTGCATTATGCGGTATTAGCATCCCTTTCGAAATGTTATCCCCCAGGTATAGGCAGGTTATCTACGCGTTACTCACCCGTCCGCCAGTCTCCAGTAAGTGCAAGCACTTACCTTCTCCTTCGACTTGCATGTGTTAAGCCCGCCGCCAGCGTTCGTCCTGAGCCAGGATCAAACTCTCCATTGTAAATAAATATATATACTCTGTGAGCTGACCCTACGCTCTTGGTCATTATCAAATGCAAAAAATTTGCATCAAGAAATTGAACAAGCTCTCGCTCGCACAAACAATCTGATCTATACTTCAATATGTCTAAGAACAAACCTTTCACCGAAAAAAAATGCCGGCCAAAACATCAAGTTTTAGTCAGCGTTTTTGTTTCCTCGAAAGGATTATAAAGGTAAGGGCTGAACCCCATTCACTGCAAATTTTATTTCAAATTTCTTTCACTTTTTTTCTGTGCCAACGTGAGTCATTCAGATTCATATAAAGAGTGCCCTGAAGGGTCTTCATCATAGTGCTTAAGAAATCTAACACCCAAATAAAAGAGCGGTGTATCGAAAAGTGCGAAGAAAAACTTGAACAAATAACTGTTGATGATCAGAATAATGAGCGTGGCACCAATTTTCAAAAAAGTTATAAAATAAAAGGGCTACTCTTTTTATTCATAAATGCCACGAGCAGCCCTTATTTGTTTTATGATTTATTTAATTATTAATGCTATCGCTTCCTTAGTAAAGCAGCTATTAATACAATAAACATTGTTGCAAAGATTAAGAACCCAAATACAGAAAACCAATCTAATATCCCTGAAGGGAAACTATTCGGTGTATCACTGTATCTCCCAACTAATACTAACAATGACCATGTTACGGCAACTACAGAAACGATTAAGGAAACCAATTTGAGCTTATTCTCATTTATCTCTATTGATACTTTTGATTTAGAATTTTCCATAGTGATAACTATTTAATTATTGTGAACAACCATCACAAGAAGCGGCAGCACCTGTTAGAGCTCCACCAACTGCACCGATTGTCGCACCAATGCCACAACCTGGGATTGCTCCAACACCTCCAGCTGCTGCACCAACGCCGCCGCCTATACCACACCCAGCTAATGCACCACCGTAGTACCCCCCTAAAGTTCCTGCAACGCATTTGCCCCATCTTTTCCACCAACCGCAGCCTATTAATTTCATGCTAGTAATCGTTTTAAAAGATGAACCTCCAACAAACATTTGGTAATTGTCTTTATAAAAAGATAAAGAAGCTTCATACCAAGCTGCGGCATTTAATAGTTGATTTTGCTCTGTCAAAGTAAATTTATCAGACGAGAGAACTCTTTCGTAGAAATTATCAAATAACACTTTGATAGATTCATAATCACTAGCGTTTACTACTTGAGATGACAGTGCATTTATTTCCTGAGTAATTAACGGTTCATTATCTCTACTTTTTAACGAATTTTTATTAATTATATCAGAATATGCAATGTCGTAGTTTTTAGATGCGACAACATAATTTTCACTCGACTTATCAATATTCAGAAGATACTTTAAAGCTTCTTCTTTAAATATTTTTGCGTCTATTATATTAGCTTCAGAATTTTTTAAAGCTTCTTCAAGGTTATCGAACCTATTTGATAGATCAGCCCTAACCTCTTGCACATTGATCACTTGTTCATTGCTTGATACCCCTGTATTGCAAGCACTAAAATTAGCAACAGTAAACACTGTCAAAACAAATAGTGTTATTTTTTTAACTGGATAAGTGTTTATTTGTACCATGGTTATACCTCGATATGTTTTATTTATTCTATTCTTGACATCATTTTTTTATTAAAAATGATATTCCTAAGAGTATCGAGGTCTTAAATCGTTACACTTTTTTTTTGAGTAGTCGAAAGTGACTAAGATTCATATAAAGAGTGCCCTGAAGGATCTTCATCATAGTGCTTAAGAAATCTAACACCCAAATAAAAGAGCGGTGTATCGAAAAGTGCGAAGAAAAACTTGAACAAATAACTGTTGATGATCAGAATAATGAGCGTGGCAACAGAATTCACATTGTCGCCAAGGTTCCCGGCCAAATATAGAATCGTTAAAATGGCGGTCGAATCTACCAGTTGACTACACATGGTTGATGCATTATTCCTTAGCCAAAGATGTTTGCCCCCGGTCAGGTTTTTCCAAAAGTGAAATAAACGGACGTCAACGGTTTGGGCTGTCAGGTAAGCGATCATACTGGCGATCGTATTCCCTACCATAAATTCATAAACTCCTTCAAATAATTGAATGCCACCGCTAACCCCGCCTGTATTTGGAAGCCAATGCCCTACCGACATTAAGAAGAGCATGAACACGTTCATCGCAAACCCAATCCATACGACTAACTGTGCTTTCTTTCTTCCAAATAGTTCAGATATTAAATCGGTTGCCAGAAATGTTATTGGGTAAGCAATCAACCCAACGGGAATACTCATTATATATATGTCTTCATTTCTTACCAGCGAAGGCGTCAACGATTTTAACCAATCGGGTAGGTGAATGCTGAAGAGAGTAACAAATTTGGTTGTCCCGATTACATTTCCCAAAACCAACGCCGTCAGAAATACTCCGGCCAGGCTCAGAAATAAAGCGTCTCTTTTTGCCAGTGATGGCTTCCGTTCATCCATAAAAACAATTGATAAGAATTAGCCCAAAAGTAAACATTCAAAACAATTTTTCAATTTATATCGTAGCAACGAACTGAAAGCCTCACGCATTCGTTTTGCAAGTGAAATAATCAAGACTATGACTACAGAAAAACTGAATACTAAAATTGAGCTGACGGAAGCCGCGATAGACCTTTATATAGAGGATAAGTTTTCTATACCAAACCTGACCGATAAAACAGGCAAAACTGCTTCTGAAATTTATGCTTTGTTCCCGAATAAAAAGTCTATTCTTCAATTCTACTATCCCTCTCTTGTAATACGCTACCGCGCTATGATTGGAGAGATTGAGGACTTCGACTCTTACACCATCGCTGAAAAGCTATCTAACTTCTGCTATACCCTTTTTGATATGATGGACGACCGGCGGGCATTCGTGGAAGACACCTTTGAAAAGTATGAGTGGAAGTGTACATCCAACACTGAATTCCGAAATGAGATTAAAGATTTGTTTATTGACTTCTTTACCACAGATGGCCGCATAGCCACCAGCGCCGGCTTTTTTATTGGGGATCTTTTTTACTCATCACTTAGAACACAATATGTATTCCTGGTCAAATTCTGGCTGGAGGATGAAAGTGAGGATAAGGAACGTACATTTGCCTTGGTTGACAAACTAACCGGATTTATTGAAGAACTGGTGTATTCCAAAATTGTTGACAAAGGATTCGACTTAGCGAAATACTCTGTGAGTGCTTTTGGTTTCAGCCAACAGGTTGAAGATTTCAATGAATGGGTTTCCAGCTGGTTTGAAGATGAACATGAAGTTGAAATCGAAATTACAGATGAAGAAGACGAGGAGACTGAAGATGAGTAATGACTTCCCATCCTCGAAATTTGAGCGAGGCAGCCGTATTGCCAAAACCGGGCTCAAGGTTGGAACCAATTATGCCAAGCGTTATTTACGGAAGAAATCAGGTAAAGAAAACGGGGATTCTGACAGCAGCTTCCATTCCGAAAATGCCAAAGAGGTATTTAAGGAGTTTACCAAACTGCGCGGAACTGCATTAAAGATTGCCCAGGGCATGAGCATGGATCAGGGGTTTTTACCTGAAGAATTCGCTGAGGTAATGAGTCAGGCTCAATATTCAGTTCCTCCTATTAATAAGGCTTTGGTTCGCTCTATCATAAAAAGAGAATTGGGTGACTATCCTGAGCAATTATTTTCCCGTTTCGACTCCGAGGCTTTTGCGGCAGCATCCATTGGCCAGGTGCATATGGCTGAACTCAAAGACGGACGAAAAACTGCCATCAAAATACAATACCCCAATGTTCGGGAGACCATCAATTCCGACCTTGGCCTTGCTAAAATTTTAGTGAAACGCATCGTTAAGAAGGGCGCTGATATTGATCCCTATTTTGAGGAAGTAAAACAAACTCTGCTGGAAGAAACCGATTATACAAATGAAGGCCAGCAAATTGAGTTATTCCGAGAGCGATTTGGCGGGATGAATATCGTTATTCCGGAGTGGATCAAAGAGTATTCTACGGATAAAGTTTTGTGTATGACGTACCTGGAAGGCCGGCATCTCAATGAGTTCCTGAAAGAAAACCCAACCCAGGAACAGCGAAATCGCTTCGGGCAGCTGCTGTGGGATTTTTTCCATCAACAAATTCAGGATAAGAATTACGTTCACGCCGACACACACCCCGGAAATTTCTTATTCACTAACGATGACAAACTGGGCGTCATTGATTTCGGTTGCGTAAAACAATTTCCCGAAGCGTTTTTCATGGATTACCTTCGGTTGCTGCCCACCCATTTAAATGGGGATGAAGAAGCCATCCGTAATCTATATTACAAGCTTAATGTCATCAAAACTGATTCAGATAATCCCGACAAAGAAGAGGAATATTTTCGTTTCGCCCGTAATTATGGAATGACTTTCGCTGAGCCTTATAAATCTGAAGTTTTTGATTTTGGGGACGAAGACTACCGAAATAAGATCAAGTACTTTACCAAAGATGCTCCCATCGGTAATGAACCCCGTGGGTCTCAACACTTCTTATATACCACCCGCGTTCACCTTGGGCTCTACAATCTGCTGATGAAACTGGGAGCCCATATCAACACTTCCAAAAGCAAAGAAATACTTAGCGAAATGCTGGACGTTGATTTTGGGGAATTGGTATAAGCCCGATTGCACAGCTTTTCTTTTCCCGAGATAGTAATGGTTTGCAAAGCAAGGGTAAATCCTCCAGACCGCTCATTTGCCACTGACTATATATTCATAAGTATTTATATCAGTGTGCATTCAATAATTTGTTATATTTATTGAAATTGGAAAACGGCACATAAACATTCTACATGGATATTTCAGCATCTGAGGGGCATAAAAGAGATAAAGACGGGTTTTACTGGTCGGATGATGCAGAGCCTCATTTAGAACGACGAAAAGAGATCTTAAAAAAATATCCGCAGGTAAGAGACCTATACGGAGTTGACCCCTCTTTAAAGTACAAAGTTTTTGGCTTGGTTCTAATCCAGATGATTTCCGCTTACTTTGCTCCGAATTTACACTGGTCGTTATTTTTAGTGGCCTCTTATGTGTTCGGTGCTACTATTTCTCATGCTTTATTCTTGGCTATCCATGAACTGAGCCACCATTTGGCATTTAAGAAAAGAGCTCACAATAATTGGCTTGCTATTTTTGCCAATATTCCGATGATTTTCCCTTACGCAATGTCGTTCAAAACCTACCATTTGATGCACCATGCCGAGCAAGGCGATGAACACCATGATGCCGATTTACCACACCCTGTAGAGGCGGGATTTTTCAAAGGATTATGGGGGAAATTGGTTTGGGCGTTCAATCAAATCCTATGCTACATCATTCGTCCTTTATTTGTACATCCCTTAAAAATGAAAAAGTGGCACTTCATTAACATGGCATTTCAGTTCCCTGTTATTGCGGTGTTCATCTATTTTGCCGGATGGCAGGCTCTTCTTTACTTAGCCGTGTCAGTATTTTTTGCAGGAAGTTTACATCCCCTTGCCGGACATTTTATTTCTGAACATTATGTTTTTGAGGAAGGACAAGAAACCTATTCCTATTACGGTCCGTTAAACAAGCTCTCCTTCAATGTAGGATTTCATAACGAGCATCATGATTTCCCCCGCATTCCGGGATCCCGGTTACCAAAGCTTAAGAAATTAGCTCCCGAGTATTACGATGATTTGTACGCCCACAGTTCATGGACCCGGGTACTTTATAAATTCATCACCAATTCGGACATCTCCTTACATAGCCGGGTTAGACGAAAGAGCTCTCAAAACAGAAAGTAATCCGCTTCGGCCATCATTCCATAGCAGAACCAATGGATTGAAAATATAATTAACGGAACATAGATGACATGGATCGGGCAGATTTTCGCTGATTTTTAGTTGAACCTCTTTATCAATTCAGCATAAGAGCACGTTCATAGACCGCTTTTTTATATTGCCATCTCTTCATTTTCCTGTTCTCGTTTCAGAGAGAGGATGTGCGTTCTCTCAAAAAAAACTGTAAGGAATTCGGTTTTCATAGCTCTTACCTTAAAAAAAGACGATGAACCATACAGAAACCACTTTTGATACTATGCCGGACCTCCAAAAAGCTGAACATATTCTTTATGATGTTTTCGGCTTTGAGGAATTCCGGTCGCTCCAAAAAGATATAATTGAAAACGTTCTTCAAAAGCGTGATACCCTTGCCGTAATGCCTACCGGTGGCGGGAAGTCACTTTGCTATCAAATCCCTGCACTCATATTTGATGGACTTACCATTGTTGTTTCTCCCTTGATTTCACTGATGAAAGATCAGGTTGATCAACTTACCGCTTATGGAATTTCCGCTTCGTACCTGAACAGCTCACTTTCACCCCGGGAATACCAAAACACGCTCGACCTTATCCGCAGGAACAAATTGGACCTTTTGTATTTGGCGCCGGAAACTCTGCTAAAAGGTAATGTCCTGAATCTGCTTTCAGGACTTAATGTTGAATGTGTGGCCATTGATGAGGCCCACTGTATTTCGGAATGGGGACACGATTTCCGGCCGGAGTACAGGCAGCTGGCTGATGTCACCAATCGATTCACCAATGCAGTTACCTTAGGACTTACTGCTACCGCAACACCCCGCGTTCAGGAAGATATTGCGACATCTCTGGGGTTGAAAAACGCCAATACTTTTGTCGCCAGTTTCAATCGTGAGAACCTGTACCTGAATGTTGAATCAAAAAACAACACTCTTCAGCAGGTGATTAATTTTATACGAAGGCATGAGGGGGAATCAGGGATTATCTATTGTTTTTCCAGAAAACAGGTGGACCAACTTTCACAGGACCTGAATGCAAATGGATTCAAATCTCTGCCCTACCACGCCGGACTTGGAGAACAGGAGCGCGCCCAAAACCAGGATGCCTTCATCAAGGATGAGGTGGACATTATTGTAGCCACTATTGCATTCGGTATGGGTATTGATAAACCGGATGTTCGGTTTGTTGTGCACCACGATATGCCAAAGAATATCGAATCATACTACCAGCAAATTGGCCGCGCCGGGCGTGATGGGCTGCAATCCGATTGCCTGTTTCTGTTCAGTTATGGAGATGCTGCCAAGATCCGATACTTCATTGACCAGAAAGCGGAAGCCGAACAACGGGTGGCTGAGCAGCACTTGCAAAAGCTGATGGAGTATGTGGAGGCCCACCAATGCCGGCGTATCAAGTTGCTGCAATATTTTGGAGAACATTTCAATGAGCCCAATTGCGGAATGTGTGATTTCTGCACCGGCAATACGCCCGAAAAAGAAAACATCACTATTCCTGTTCAGAAATTCCTGTCAACAATGGCGCGGACTGACCAAAAGTTCGGGTATCACCATATCAAAAATATCCTGGTAGGTTCACGCCGCAAAGAAGTTCTAAAGTTTGGGCACGACCAGCTTTCAACTTATGGAATTGGAAAAGAATTCAGCCGGCCGGAGTGGAAACAGCTGTATCGCGAACTCATGAAACAAGACATCATTGTTAGAGAGTTTGAACATAAAAGTTTGAAGCTTACTCCCAAAGCCGTGGAAATCCTCAAGGGGGAACAGGAGGTTTTTGGAGTGATAGAAGAACCTCAGAAAAAAGCGCAAACCGGAAATGCTAAATCCGAAATCGAGTCGCTCGACTTCAACAAAAACTTATTTGCCTTATTAAAGGAAAAGCGGATGAACCTGGCTCAACAGCAAGAGGTTCCACCCTACGTTATTTTCGCAGACACCTCGTTGATCGAGATGGCTTATTATTGTCCCAAGTCAAAAGAGAGTTTTTTGCAAATTCATGGGGTTGGTCGTGCAAAAGCGGAGAAATACGGCACGGCTTTTCTTGACATCATTACCGGCTTCAGTAAGGAGTATAACCTGGAAGAAAGATCAAAGTCTGACCGGAAAAGAAAAAGTACCGTTAGGAAAACCTTAAGCAAAAGCAGTCGTCCTTACGAAGTGGGCCAATTGTTTTGCGAGGGAGACAGCATCTCGGATATAGCTGCAAAAATCAGTGTTAAGGAAAGTACGGTAGTCGGATATTTAATCAAGTTTGTAAGAGCAGGAAATAAGATACCCACTGACAAGATCTTGCAAGCATCGAACCTGAGTAGTTCTGAGCTGAAAAAGGTAAGAAAAGCCTTTGATGAACACGGGACCGAAATGCTTCGGCCTGTCTTTGAAGCCCTTTCCGAAGAAATAACTTATGATGAATTGATAGTGGTGCAGCTTCATTTAATTTCAGAAGGGTGACCCTTTGCTTACTGAATATTCTCAACATCGTAAAGCCCGAAAATCTACGCCCAATAAAAAAGCACGAGCTGTAAAACAACCCGTGCTTATATAAAAAGTATTCTATTCCGGTGTATTAATCGATCCGGTTCAGATACCTGAAGAAGTCACTGTCGGTAGAGAGAATGACGTTTGTTTGATCGTCCATAGTTTTCACGTAGGCATTCATCGAACGCATAAACGAATACAGCTCTCTCGCTTGTGGCGATTTGTTATAGGCTGCATTGTAAATTGCTGCTGCCTGGGCATCGGCATTACCGCGAATAATTTCGGCTTCCCGGAATGCCTCAGACTGAATGCGGGCAAGGTCTCTTTCCTTTTCACCATTTATTCGTGACGCTTCACCCTGACCTTCAGACCTGAATTCATCCGCTATTCGGTTTCGTTCAGAAATCATACGGTCATACACCGTTTGGCGCACATCTTCCACATAATTTACACGCTTGATACGGAAGTCCAGAATCACTATTCCCAGGTCTTTAGCCCGCTCGTTTCCTTTTTCCTGGATTTCATCCTGAATGAATCCACGTCCTGTTTCGATAGTCTCCAGCGAATCTTCCACCACTTCTAAAATAGCGGCCCCGGAAGTATCCGGTTCACGGTTGCTGGTTCGTACAATTTCCAATAAATCGTGAGACGCAATGGCATTTCGGGTTTCCCCATCCAGAATATCATCAAGACGAGACTGGGCCCCGCGTTCATTGCCTAATCGTTGGTAAAACTGCAGGGGATCTGTAATCTGCCAACGCGCATAGGAATCCACAAAAATGAATTTTTTATCCCGTGTTGGAATTTGGTTACGATCTCCATCCCATTCCAGGTACCGTTTCTCGAAAAAGTTGGCTGTCTGCATGAATGGAATCTTGAACTTCAAGCCCGGTTGTGTGATTGCTTCTCCAACAGGATCACCAAACTGAGTGATGATAACCTGCTCGGTTTCGTGTACGATGTAGAACCCATCGATTGCTGTTAAAAACAGCACTAAACCAATTACGACGGCAATTATTCCTTTTGCTTGACTCATCTTAGTTACCTCCGTCGTTTTGATTAGTTGAACTGCGGGCTCCATCTAACTGAAGCTGAAGCAGTGGCAACACATTGTTTCCGTTTTGATCTGTAATAATCTTCTTACCCATTTTTGGTATGATATCTTCCATGGTCTCCAAAAAGATCCTTCGTTTTGTAACCTCCGGAGCTTTTATGTACTCGGAGTATAAATCGTTAAAGCGAGATACTTCACCCTCGGCTGTGTTCACACGCTCCGAAGCATAACCTTCAGCCCGCTGAATGGTTTCCTGGGCTTCCCCTCGTGCTCTTGGAATCACACGATTGTAATCGGCACGGGCTTGGTTAATCAACGTTTCTCTTTGCTGTTGTGCCTCATTAACTGCATTAAAAGAGGGCTTGACCGGATTCGGTGGATTGATATCCTGGAGAACCACCTGCTCGATGGTAATCCCCATTTCATATTCAGTAACCAGAGATTGAATGAGCTGTTGTACCTGTATAGATACTTCGGCACGGCCAACCGTGAGTACTTCGTTTACGGTACGATCACCTACAATTTGGCGCATCGCAGCCTCTGAAATATCTGATAAAGTAGATTCGGCGTTACGTACTTTAAACAGGTAGCTGTATGGATCATTGATTCGATATTGAACCACCCATTCCACATCAGCAAGATTCAAATCACCGGTTAACATTAGCGATTCGTCCTCATACCCTGCTTTCTGATATCGTGTTTGAACGCCGGCCTGAACCGTACGATATCCAAATTCTTGTTTTAGTTGTCGTTCTACGGGAACCAATTCCACCTGATCGATGAGTGGCAGTTTATAATTCAATCCCGGTTCAACGGTTTCTACAAATTTACCCAACCGCACTACAACTCCTACTTCTTCGGGATCAACCGTGAAGAAGGTAGAAAAGCCGAGCAGAGCAACAATCAATCCGCCAATAATAAGCCGGATGTTTTTTGAAATCTTCTCGAACTGCGGCGGTACATTAAAATCAAAATTTTGATCTTGAGCCATGTTCTGTTCTTTGTGATTAATATTATCAAAGCAACTCGCTGGCAGCCTGTTTTAATCGGTGCGAATTGCCTTATTCTTTTTTAAATCTTCAGGCATATGATAGTAGTATCATCCGCCAATTGATAGTTACTGAATTTCTGAACAGTCCGTTTTATTTCCTGTGCAATTTCATTAGCCGACAGGTTTTCTGTATCAATTGATTCTATCAGCCTCGGCACTTCATCAAAACCAAAACGTTCGCCTTTTTCATTCACTGCTTCCGGTAGTCCATCAGAATACAGGAGGAAGAAATCTCCTTTTTTCATGGTGATGGTTTCGGCATTGTATTTAACTCCCGCTCTCAGCCCCAATGGGAAAGCTGGAGCCGGCGTATGGATATATTCTGCAAGCCCGTTTCTCTTTAGAATGGGGCGGCAGTGTCCCGCATTGGCAATGCTCATTTTCATGGAATCAAAATCGTACCGAGCCAGTGCACAGGTGATGAATGTTCGTTTGTCTGTTCTCGAAAATATTGGTTCGGTAATCTGTGACAATACCTCGTCCGGCATATCTTCCTTCATTCTGGATAGCAGCAATCCACTGGTAAATACAGCCGGCATTGCCGCCCGCATTGCCTTACCGGAAACATCCACCACAACCATTGTCAATGCTGTCGCCTCTCCTTGTCCATTTTCTGAGAGCACGTAATCAAAGTAATCGCCGCCTACCTCAAACGAAGGTAGAAAAAATCCGTACACGTCAATTCCATCCGCTTTGGGGGGCTGAAGGGGCATCAGCTTATACTGACTTTCGCGAGCTATCTCAATTTCTTTTTCAACCCGAAGATGCTGGGCTATTCGTTCCTCATATTCCGGGATGTATCCGCCAACTTCGGAAACGGAAAATCCATATCGGTAGGCAATAAACCCATAAATCAACGGTCCCGCCAAAACAAATGCCTGAACCCAACTCACATAGGCTACTTCCATCGACTCAGAACCAATGTAAGGCTGAATCATGAAGAACACATTGAAAAACCATAAAGCGGTACATACACTAAGTAATCCAAACTCCCGGATTGCATAAATCAGGACAACGGCTATGCCCAGATAAATCGCAAGGTCTTCAAATACCGAGCCGCTTGTACCTATAAGACGCCCTAAAACGGTAATACAAATACCACTGAATATGATTGAGAGAATTCCAACCAACCAATCCCGCTTAACCCAATGATTAATGATTGAATACACAAAGCCTATCTGTGCAACACACACCAACCAGGTAACCGTCATCGCACTCATATTAATAGTCAACAGCCTGGGTTTAATACTTGCCTCTGCAAAACCAAACTGGCTGTCGATTTGGATCAGGTAATCTCCCATTAAATATATTAAGGCGGACATGATCCCGATGAGAATCCCCCCAACCGCAAAACCGTGGATAATACCGGCTCCGGTTTCACTGATAAAAAACTTTCGCTGCCATAAGGCATCAATTACATCAACCTGATTTTGTTTTTGAGAACGGGCCAGTGCTTCCCAGCTTATATAGGCCAGTGAGCCATACAGCCCAACCACCAAAGCAAATAGCACGCTGTTTATGGTAGCCCCAAATAAACCTGCGTTACTCAGAAAGTCATTAAATGTGTAATAGAAGAAAATGGCACGCCAGCCATAGGTGGTTAAAGCCACAACTATGAAGATTACAAGAGCGCGTCTCCATTCTACTTTTCCTTTAAAAATGTTTTGAACCCCAACCGTAAAGACCAGAATTGCAAGGATAAATAAAGCTACAAACAGAGCATATGAAAAGTATAAATCACTATCGTCTTCAATTGACGTACTGGCTTGCAAGTTTTCGGGCTCAAACTGGTTCATTGCTGCAAACGACTCAATACTGAACCCAAATTCGGTCCTGAATCCGGATTCATTATCAATTTCCCGAACCACGGGCTTGAGATTCAGTGATAGTAACTCGGGCGTATCCGTTACATCTTGCTTCCTTTCCCAGGTAATATCGAGGGTATTAGCACCCCCATTTTCCAGAACAACCCTGTCATTCCGCTCTTCCAGGATTTCAAAAGTGGAATCATCTGAATTTTCTTCTACGATTTCATATTTATCGAGGTCATATCCTAACGTATTTCCTACCAGCTCGTTTGCAATCGCTAACAGAGAATCGCCTTGTAAAAAGGTGGGATTTGGGTTTTCATCATGAGCGTTTAGTCGAATCACCCGCCCCGAGTTAGAAACATTTAGCTGGAGCCGGCCAACATCATCAAATAACTGTCCCGTTGAGGCGAACATACCGTTATTTCTATTTTTGCTGCCTATAATCGTTTCCCAGCTTTGGATGTGCACGTTTGCTTTGTTCAGCTTTGCCGGATTTGTTTCCTCCGTCAACGTGTCTTGCAGGGTTTTCAGGTATTTGAGATGCTGTTTACGCATCGTCATCATGGCGAGAGAATCGGTGGAGAACCCAAGCCGGGGTGCAATATCCGCAAGCCGCTCCTCAACAGTTTCTTTGCTTTCTGATATGGGACCAGCCGCATAGAATTCAATATCGGGACGGACAAGAAAATAGCTCGCCAACCCGGCTAATCCACAAAAAAGTAATATAAAAGTACGTCGGTTTAACAACGAAATGCGCCCTAATTAATCTTGTGTCATTAAAAAATGACCGGAGTTAACAGTAATAAAAGAAGCTACGATTTTTTGAAGGCTTTGTTACTAACCTTTTGACCCAATTTGCATTAAATCAGTTATTGGATCCCTGTTCCCGAATAAACTCAATTTTAAAGACGCTTCCTTTTGTCTTTGAGCTTTCCATAATTTCGAAGTCACCTTCCAGCTGGCCGGCCAATGTTTTAATGAGTGTTGAACCCAATGAGTCAGAATCCGTGAACTTATCGATTTCGAAACCTTGCCCTGTATCAGAGATGATCATCTTTATTTTGCCGTCCTCTTCAGTCATCTTCACATTAATCTTGCCATCTTGCTGACCTTTAAAAGCGTGCTTGAAAGCATTCACAATTAGCTCATTAATAAGCAGTGAACAAGGAATAGCCTGATTGATACTAAGAGAAATCGGATCTACTTCCGCAGAAAGTTTAATATTCTTTTGGCCATTCATGTGCATACTGCTAATGGCCTGCAGTAAGTCGTTTACATATTTATCATAATCAATGTAGGCCAGCGATTCACTTTCATAAAGCATTTCGTGCACTAAAGCTATCGACTGAATCCGCATTTGGCTGTCGCTGAGTGCTTTCTCTACCTCGGTATTCTTGGCGTTATAACTTTGCAGTTGAAGCAGGCCTGAAATGACCGCAAGATTATTTTTTACCCGGTGGTGAATTTCTGCAAGCATCACCTCTTTTTCTTTAAGGGAACCCCGAATTTCTTCTTCCTGCTTCTTGCGCTCCGAAATATCACTGGCCACCGAAACCGTCCCCACCTTATTCCCTTGCGTATCCATTAGCTCTGCTTCAGAAAATAAAACCGACAGTAAATGTCCGTCTTTGTGGACCAGCGAAAACTCAAATGACTTTTTGTCCTTTCGGTTTTGCTCATATTCCTTCCTCATCCCTTTCATATTATAGAAATCTCTGATCGGGCGGTGTGTCATTTCTTCTACCCGATATCCCATAAGGTTGGCGGCAGCAGAATTAACCCTGATCAGGGTGCCATTGTTATCCGTTACAAACAACGCTTCCTGTATAGATTCAATAATATTGTCAACATATGCTTTGGAGACGGTCTTTTTTTGAAGTCCGGCTGCCATGGAGTTAAATGCCTCAGAAAGTTCTCCGATCTCATCTTTGGAAGCCACTTCTATCCTTTCATCCAACTTTCCCTCACCCAATTTCTTGGCAGTAGCGCTTAACCTCGCCAGGGGATTTGCTATAGATCTGTAGATATACACAGCCAGAACAATAGCCAGCAATACGGAACTGAGTGTTGCTATATAATTTATTAGCTCCGCTCTTTCCAGTGAGTTCGTAAGCTGAACGTTCCGTTGTTCCTGAATGGACAACACAAAACTTCGAAGCTGAGTTATTTCCGGAATGATGTTATTACGGAAATAAGGTTCAATTGAATTGATGAACATGATGTTAGCCTGGGCAAAGTCCTCTTCTCCAAGATCTAACCACTGTTCTGCTATCGATTTGTACACTTCGTAGCTCATCAACAGCTCATTCACATCCTCCGGCAATCTTTGATCCTGAACTAGCAGATCTTCCAGTTTTGCATAGGCCGTTTCAAATTGCTTCAGCTCTCCTTCAAATTGTGAGATAAGCTCTACTACAGCCGGAAGCTCCTGTACGGTATCGTAGTTTTTTTCTACCACCAGGGCTTCTCTTATTCCGTTTAAAAAGATCAGGCTTTGGAATAAGCTGCGCTCCATTTCCCCGGTATAAATTACAACTTCGGATGCCTCATTAACCGATCGTAGCTGTTCCTGTCTAATTTCCGATGTAAATTGATCAGAAATAAACCCAACAACAGCCAGCAATAAACTGATGCAAATAAAGCCAATTATAATTTTTGTACCGAGTCTCAAGGCCAATAAAAATTAAAGAGTTGAACGCCTTCCATTATAGAGATTCCATGCAGGAATCTCTATAATGTTAAAATTAAAAAAGACTCATGTAACGTTTGGCGCCAAGCTTAGAAAGAGAGCAACTCTTCTATCTTGCCTGCAATCTTATCGGTTGTTGGCAGCACTGAGTTCATCAGGTTAACATTATAAGGAACAGGGATATCGGGCATGGTTATACGCTCAACCGGTGCATCCAGGTAGGTGAAGGCTTCGCGCACAAGAACGGCTGCAATCTCCGCCCCGAACCCGGCCGTTTTGTTATCCTCATGGACAATCAAGCAACGGTTTGTTCGGCGAATGGAATCTAAAACAGCTTCCTTATCCCAGGGCATTAATGTTCTGAGGTCAAGCACATCTGCAGAAACTCCCAGTTCTTCAACGGCGGCTTCACTTCGTTCACACATAGCTCCCCATGTAACAATGGTAAGCTCCTCTCCTTCTCTCAGCTTTTTTGCTTTTCCAAAAGGTACAATAAAATCGTCGCCCGGATATGGTTTGCGGGCATACTTTGCGTCTAATAAATTCCTGTGCTCGAAAAAGACCGTTGGGTTATTACTTCTCATGGCTGACCTCAATAAACCAACCGCGTCTTCAGCGTTGCTGGGCATGGCAACCTGCCACCCTATAGCATGGGTGAAAAATACTTCGTTACTCATGCTGTGCCATGGGTCTCCACACTTGGCAAAACCACCGGGCATACGAACTACAATGGGCGCAGCAAATCGGTTCGCTGTTCTCCAGCGCGTTGTCCCGCAATTGTTGAGCTGCTCTGTTGCCGGATCTGCATATTTCCTGAACTGAATTTCAGCGACAGGCATTAAGCCTGAATATGCCAAACCTACGGCCCGACCGATAATCCCTTCTTCCGAAAGGCTGGTGTCAAACACCCGATCCTCTCCAAATTCAGACTGTAGATCCATTGTGGCTGCATGAACACCTCCTTTCATTCCAACATCTTCCCCAAAAACCATCACTCTGGGGTTGGTTTCCAGCTCATACTTCAGCGTTCGGCGGATCGCTTCCACAATGTTAATGCGCTGCTTTTCAGGCTTCGCTTCTTCAGACGACTCCGGAAACTCGTGTCCTTCAACAGCAAGCCCGCCAATGGTCTGAATTTCATCTTCTGCAAAAGCAAACTTTTCGGTTTGGGATGTATCCGGCTGTGGACGGTTCAAGGCTGCTTCTGCCGCTTCTTCAATAGTATCTTTAGCCTTCTTCTCCCAGTTCTTCCAGGTTTTTTCGGTGATTTGATCCGGAACCATATAGGCTTTCAGTTTTTCAAGCGGATCATTTTCTTTCTCTTTCTTGATTAACTTCTCATCCTTATACGCTTGATTATCCTGGTAGGAATGTCCGTTTAGCCTTGGCACTGTTAAACGAATAAGGGCCGGGCCTTTTCTTCCCCGAACATAATCCACAGATTCTTCCAGCAGGGAAGCAGCTTCTTCCGGATCGGTTCCGTCACCGTCATAGATTTTCAGGTTGTTAAAAGACTGAAGGTTGTTGCTGATTTTACCACCCGGCGTCTGATATTCGCTTGTTACAGAAATACCATATCCATTGTCTTCAATATAAAACAACACTGGCAGGTTCTGGGTGGTGGCAATTGTCAATGCCGACCAAAATCCATTGGTGGCTACCGATCCATCACCACCTAAAATTACAGAAATAGCTTTTTCGTACTCTTTTTCTTCGAGCACATTTTTACGGTACTCAATTCCCTGAGCCCAACCAATGGCAGGTGTATATTGGGAACCTACGTCCCCGGCCATCGGCAACACTTTGGGGCCGTCGGCATCCGGTTTATTACAAACCACTCCGATATCACGTCCGTCACTGTAACCTCCCGATTTACCCATGGGAGCCGCCATAGCATCTTCTTCTGAAAGCCCAAGTGTTAGCAGCAAAGGACGGGAACGGTAATATGCACTGGCTGAGTCGTGCTTATTGGTAAGCAGCTTTCCTAATAAAATCTGACCAAGCTCATGCCCACGAGCAGAAAACTGATACAGTACTTCTTTATTGGGAACCAGCTCATTTTCCTCCTTATCGTCCATTGCTCTTGAGGTAAGCATGAGCCGTGCGACGTCTTTCCAGTCAACGTCTTTAGTTGTTTTATTCTTCTTTTTAGATGCCGTTTTTTTCTTGGCCATAAATAAAGTTCTTTACTGCTTACTTCTTAGTTACTTCTAAAAATGATTGTTCAAAATGGTCCATTTCTTCTGAAAGACCCACCGTAATCCTGATGCAATTTGGCAATCCAAAAGCATTGATTCGGCGCAAGATTACTCCCTTTTCCAACATATTCTGGGTGAATTCTATAGCTTCCTCTTCCGATGGAAGAACCATCATCACGGAGTTTGAAATTGATTTTACGTAGTTAACATTTTGTTCATCAAAAAACCTGTACAACCGCTGCTTACTTTCTTCAACAACATCAATACTTTTCTGCAGAAACTCCTGATCGTTGTATGCAGCAAGTGCGGCCGCCTGGCCGAGTGTAGTGGGCTCAAAAGTGAGTTTTGTTTTCATCATATTGCTAATGAGTTCTTCATTGGCAATAGCATATCCCACTCTGAATCCGGCCAATCCGTACGCCTTCGAAAAAGTTCTCAATACAATGATATTGTCGTAGTCATAATCCAGAGCTTGCGGGTAATCCTCAACGCCCTTTGTGTACTCAAAGTAAGCCTCATCCATTACCACAAGCACATCTTCCGGCACTTGTTGCATAAACCATTCAAATTCTTCTTTATTGATATAAGTACCTGTAGGGTTATTGGGATTGGCAATATACACCATTTTGGTATGCTCATCGATAGCATTGGCAATGGCTTTTACATCATACCGGTAATCCGAAGTCATGGGGATTCGCTTCAAGTGAACCCCTCTAACCCCAATCTGCACAAAAAACCCTACAAAGGTTGCATCGGCTGTTACGGCATTTTCTTTATTGAGGAAAAACGTTTTACAGAGAATAGAAATAATACTTTCTGATCCGGACGCGAGTAATACATTTTCACTGTTTACTCCATTTCTTTCAGCAATGGCAGCTCGAAGTTTCCGGGCAACCGGGTCCGGGTAATCCTGAATTTCTTTAAACGCCTTATCGATTGCGTTTTTAACTTTTGGACTACATCCCAGTCGGTTCTCGTTGGAAGCAAGTTTGGCTATTCTTGTTGGTTTGTATAAGTCTGCTACTTCTGCAATAGTCTTACCCGCAACATAGGGTTTTAGCGTTTCTATATTACTGGGTACTAACGGTTTACCAGTTTTTGTAGTCATTAAGCCTTAACTTACTATTTAGGATTTCTAACAGTGTGGAAATTTACCACTAAAAAAGCGCTTTTTCCAAGCTCGCGCCAACTTATCCGAACTATTTGTAAATGCATTTGTTTGAATCATTAAATCTAACAACAAAAATACCAACGTATTAATGAGTAAGACGATTTTAGTTACCGGTGCCAGCCGCGGTATAGGATATGAAACTGCACGAAAGCTGGCTTCAGAAAATCACACAGTTATTGCTACTGCCCGTTCACAAGATAAGCTACAGGAACTTTCAAATACTGCAGAGAACGGAAAAATCATAACTGTTGCGGCTGACCTTACGAAGCCGGAAGACATTACCAAAATCGCTGCTGCTGTAGAAAAAGCTAAAGGCCTGGATGGGTTAATAAATAATGCCGGGGCTGTTCATCGGCAAGCTTTTATGGATACCGACATCGAAGTATTTAAAAAGCTCATGGATGTGAATGTGTATGGAATTGTTCGTCTCACTCAAGCACTGAAGGCACATCTCAGGAAGGGAAGTCATATTCTCAATATTTCCAGTATGTCGGGATATCAGGGCAGTTTAAAATTTGGGGGATTATCTGCTTATGGTGCCGCAAAAGCTGCTGTTGTTGGTCTATCTGAAGTGTTGAGTGCCGAATTCACTGAAGATAATATTGCCGTTAATTGTTTATGTATAGGAGCAGTACAAACCGAAATGCTGGAAAATGCCTTTCCCGGCTTTGAAGCTCCGGTTTCTCCACAACAAATGGGAAGCTATATTGCGAACTTTATCCTAACCGGGCACCAATTTTATAACGGAAAAGTATTACCGGTAGCATTAAATGATCCGGGTTAGTACAGTATGGTATTGGCATTTATTATTTACTAACTTCGGTAAAATCTAAAATTCTATGAGACTATAATGCGTACATTTTCAGCACTCTTTCTTTGCATCACGATCATCTTTTCAGCATCCGAAGCAACCAAAGGTCAAACCATTGAGCTTTTGGCCGGCAATACATTGAACGGAGCTGTAAACGGAACTCTTTTAGGAGGGGCAACGATGGCTTTAAATAATAGCTCTGATTTTGCTCCATTACGTGTTGGGGTTGGCCTTGGAACTTTATATGGGGTTGGTGTGGGAGCTTACGACATTGCCTCTTCAGGAGGGCAGCAACTGATTGTGCAGGGTTTATTTAATGATGGCAACAACACCAGCATTATTGTTTTGCTGGATACTTTTTATGGAGCAGCTGCCGGTGCCGTGGTTACAACATCCGTGATGTTGGTTGCCAATGAGCCGTTAGTAGAAGGATTGCAATATGGGGCCGGTATTGGAGCATGGGTAGGTTTCGGAGTAGGACTCATTGATGCATTTGCTCTTTCAAAACGAGTTACTCCTACATCCACTGCAATGAAAAGCTCTGTTCCTAATGCTGATGGATTAGTAGGCATTCAATTCAATAATAAAACCAGCCTTGGTTTAGTTTCTCCGGCCATAACCACAACCTATCAAACAACCGATAGCGGATTATCACGCAAATTCAACCCTTCTGTAAACTTCGTTAACCTGAAAGTTAATTTTTAGGCTCAGCCAGTTTTTTAATGATCGCCTTCGTTGTTTCCATATGTCCGGATAAGGAGTGATGCAGGCCATCCGGTAGGTAGTTCCAGGCATTAGGCTCACCTTCTCCCATTCGTTTTGCCGAAGCATCCACTATTGCCCCTTGCTTACCGGAAACTAAATCCTGCACCGGACCTAAGTCCTCCGGTTTGATAGTGAAGTCATAAAGCAGATTCTCTTCCAGCATTTCATCAATAACAGGAGCAGGTGTAATCCAAATCAGCGGGTTTTCCACTCTTGATTCCAATACTGATTGGATGGTTTCTATATTCTCCCAGGTTTCTGAAAGAGGTAATAAGGTGCGATCGGGAGCAATATTTAACCGCTGTGCATCAAAAGTGCCTAATGCTACAATCACCCAATCCGGTTCATGAACCACTACATCGCGATCAACACGTCGTAGAGCTTCTGCCGTTGTATTGTAAGAAACACCCGCGTTAATGAAATTGAAGTTGGCTTTTTCCACCGATATTTCCAGTACATGCTTCAAAATGGTAAACCAGCCCTGTGCATCTTCTGTATTTGAGTCTCCAAAGGCTACGATGGTTTCATCTCCATCCATTGGGAGTTTATCCAGGCAATCTACAATTTCATCTTCCTTAAGAATCTCCAGTGCAGCCTGCCGGGCATTTTCGTCATAATTCTCTCTGTACTCTTTGAGCTCTTCTTCTGTAATTCCAAATAAACCGGCTTCCGATTTTACATCATTTTTACCGGGGAAAAGAGGAATTCGTTTTGTAATGTGATAGAAAGGCAGCATAAACTGCTCCAGAATTCCTTTTTCTTCGTCCGTCGCTTTTTTATTTGCCATTTTATTATCTGTATTCTTTTATAAGTTTGTCTGCTAATTTCTTAACACCGGTACCTGCATTCTCTTTATAGTGCTCCCATCCGTCAAAATCATAAAGTTGAGGGTCGGAGGGATCAATGATGTATTTAGGGATATGTGTTTTTGCATAATCAATCAATCCTGCGGCCGGATAAACCACTAAAGAAGTACCCACCACAATAAGAATATCAGCTGTAGAAACTTCGATGGCGGCAGGTTCTATCATCGGTACCATTTCGCCAAACCAAACTACATGCGGTCGTAGCTGAGCTCCATCCTTTGCGGTATCTCCCCATTTAATGGGGTCAGCACCAATATCGATTACGACAGATTCATCCTCAACACTTCGGGCTTTTGTAAGCTCTCCGTGTAAGTGCAGAACCTGAGTGGAGCCGGCTCGTTCATGTAAATCGTCAACGTTTTGGGTAACTACAGAGACATTAAAATGATCTTCAAGATCTGCTAATGCTTTGTGAGCTGAGTTGGGTTTGGCTTCCGCAGCTTGTTTTCGTCTGAGGTTATAAAATTCGAGAACGTTTTCGGGATCTTTATTCCAACCTTGTATAGAAGCCACTTCGTTGACGTCGTATCCTTCCCAAAGTCCACCGGAATCCCTGAATGTAGAAAGGCCGCTCTCTGCACTAATTCCGGCCCCGCTAATTACTACGATCTTTGGATCAGGCATTCACCATTGAAAGTTTAAACCAAGAACTGTCCATTTTATACTCTTCTACCACATCAGCATTGCCACCATACTTATACGTTTGCATGATAGTGTTAACTTCATCCTGTAACGTTTTGATAGCATTTTGAATCAGTTCATTATTAAATCCCTGATCTCCAAGGTTGAGTGTAAATTCCATAGAAATAATGCGGCCTAATGCTCTGCCAAGTTCTACCAACTTACGTTGTGGCATTTTTGGATCAAGCTCGAAGTTCAACCGCTCTTTAAAATATTCCGAAGAGCGTGAAGTGAGGTGGAATTCACTCAGGAAATCATGAAGATTATTGTTCTTCAGCTTTCGCATCATCTTCAACACCGACTCACTAATTTGTTGATATAGAATGTCATTAGAGCCTTCGAAAATTTGAAACGGGCGGCTGTCAATAACCGAACGGCCGGCAATGCTATCCAATCGGTAGCCCATGGCTCCTTTCAATTGTAATAGTGATTGTGATGCCCGTTGCATGTAATCCGTGACAAGTGCCTTAATAGCGTTGGCCTCCAGATCCATTCTGGATGTATTTTTTTCTAGCGGGATGTTAGAACTGGTAAAGTTGCACATAGCCGAACAGACTGTAAAATAAGCCTGAATTTCAGAAAGCCGGTTTTTAACCTGATCATAATTGATCAGGCTTTGTCCACCTACAAACCGCTCTTTGCAGTGCTCCATGGCTTCATCCATCATACGACGAAGGAAACCCATCCCCATTCCGGGAAACTGAAGCCGGCTTCGGTGAAGAAGGTCCAGCATCATGGTAACCCCTGTGCTCTTGGGCTGGAGCTTGTGAGATTCATCAACTTTTATATCAATTTTGTTTTTGCCATAAGGCAGCATGTAAAGCCCAAGATTGTTGTAGTATTCTTCTACTTCAATACCTCCATTTCGGGTATCGTGTATAAAGAAAGATATATCCCGGCCCAAATCGCCTTTGTCGTTCATATTTCGTGCTGTGATCAACCAGTAATCTGCCATACCGGTAAGCCCACCCCAGTGTTTGGTGCCCTCAATTTTATAGGTATCATCGCCGATTTTCTGATAGGAAGTTTGCATCTTCAATGCATCTGATCCAAAATCAGGCTCGGTAATCATCAAGCCACCCAGTTTATTGGAATTTATTACTCGATTGAAGATATCTTTCTTAACCTCTTCATTTGCATAGTTTGCCACAGGCTGAAGAAATAATGCTCCATTTATCCCCATCATAAGGGACAAAGGTAAAGACTCGTAAGAGCTGGCTTCCAGCATTGCGAGTGCTTCAGCAGTGTGACCGCCATAGCCACCGTATTCAGATGGGATAAAAGCACCCAGAGGAGATAAATCCATAATCTCTTTTAACGTGGATTCTTCAATTCCTCGTACCAGTGTATTTTCTTCCGCTTCACTACTCTGTGAAAAAATATCGAATAGCTTTTGTTTGTAGTTTTTCAGGAATTTTTGGAAATCCGTAGCCATAACTTCTGCTTAATTTAAAATCACCTTTTTAACAATATTATTTAATATAAGCATTCCAATCTGTGTTTTCTGTAATAGTTTTACAAAAAACTTGTGTTGCCCCTATAAAAAAAGCCTCTTCGTTGAGTGGAAGAGGCTTTGGGAAAAAAAGGAAGAAGGCGACGACCTACTCTACCCCTTG
>NZ_JAEPPI010000005.1 GCF_017641085.1 Gracilimonas sp.
GTAGCGATGGAAGAAGGGCTGCGGTTTGCGATTCGCGAAGGCGGACGTACCGTGGGCGCCGGAGTTGTAACTAAAATCTTAGACTAAGGATCTGATCGTGGCAACACAACAGAAAATCAGAATCAAATTGAAGTCATACGATCATAACCTGATCGACAAATCAGCTGAAAAAATTATTCAGACTGTGAAATCTACTGGTGCGGTAGTTTCGGGACCCATCCCACTACCCACCCGTAAAAGCATCATCACGGTAAATAAATCCGTGTTTGTTGATAAAAAGTCACGGGAGCAATTTGAGTACAGATCTCATAAGCGCCTGATCGATATTTTGTCAACCGGATCACAAACTGTTGATGCGCTGATGAAGCTGGAATTACCTTCCGGCGTTGATGTAGAAATTAAAGTTTAGAAAAGGACCCGAACACGATGAGTGGTTTGATAGGAAAAAAAGTTGGGATGACAAGCGTGTTTGATAACATAGGAAGAAATATTCCTGTTACTGTTATTGAAATTGAACCTTGTGCTATTACCCAAATCAAAACAGAAGAGACAGACGGCTATACTGCTGTTCAGTTGGCTGCTTTTGATAAAAAAGAGAAAAACGTAAGCAAAGCCGTGAAAGGTCATTTTGATAAAGCCGGCGTTTCCACCAAGTATAAAGTTGTTGAATTCAGAGATTTTATCCCTGAAGGACTTGATGTTGGAGACGAACTGAACATTAGTGATGTATTCGCTGTAGGCGATACCGTTGATGTTGTTGCAAACTCAAAAGGCCGTGGATTTACCGGTGTTATTAAACGTCACAATTTCAGTGGTGTTGGTGATGCTACTCACGGTCAGCATAACCGATTGAGAGCACCTGGTGCTATCGGTAATGCATCTGACCCATCTAAAGTATTCAAAGGTATGCGGATGGCAGGTCAGTCCGGAAACGAGCGCGTGAAGATTAAGAATCTGAGCATTGCAAAAATTCTGGAAGACTCGAATGTTGTTTTGGTAACAGGTTCTATACCTGGACCAAAAGGCGGGTACGTAGAAATTCATAACAAAGCGTCTGTTAACAACTAAGTCATGAAATTAGATATATATAAAATAGACGGAAAGAAAAGCAGCAAGAAGGCTGAGCTCAGTGATGCTATTTTTGCCATCGAGCCAAACGAAACAGTTCTTTATGAAGATGTTCGTCGGCACATGGCTAATAAGCGTCAGGGCACCGCAAAAACAAAAGAGCGAAGCGAAGTAACAGGTAGTACTAAGAAAATGTACCGCCAGAAAGGAACGGGTAATGCCCGCCGTGGCGACATTAAGTCTCCACTGCTTCGTAAAGGTGGCACTGTATTTGGACCGAAGCCTCGTGATTACGGCTTCAAAATGAATAAGAAAACTCGCCAACTGGCGCGTAAGTCTGCATTGTCGCTGAAAGCTGCTAACGAAGGAATTATTGTTGTACAGGATTTTTCATTTGATGAGCCGAAAACTTCTCAGGTAGCCGACATGTTGGCCGCTTTTGAAGTAGCCGGCAAAAAAGCCCTGATATTGACAAGCGAAACAGACATGATTGTTTACAAGTCTGCCCGCAACATCCCAGGCGTTCAGGTACTGGAAGGTTATAAGCCAAATACCTACCAAATTATGAATGCTGATGTGATTGTTATTCAGGAAAGCGCGGTTGCCAAACTTGAAAACAGTATTGAAGGAAAAACTGAAGAGGCTGCAGCATGAGTATTATCAAACGACCTGTAATTACAGAAAAGTTAAGTCGGCTTCAGGAAGCTGGAAAATATACTTTTGAAGTTGCTACCAATGCAACTAAACCCGAGATCAAGGAAGCTGTGGAAGCTACTTATCCGGGAGTAAAAGTGGCTAAGGTAAACACCGCTATTATGCCCTCGAAACCGAAGGGACGATATACACGAAGCGGTTACCAGGGAGGCCGAACTAAGGTCTGGAAAAAAGCCATTGTAACGGTCAAAGAAGGCGAAATTGATTTCTTTGCTGAAATTTAAGGATTAGAGAATAATGCCTACTAAGAAATTAAAACCAATTACACCGGGAACTCGACACAGGATTGCTCCTGTATTCGACGAAATTACAACTGATAAGCCATTGAAGGCTTTATTAGCTGGAAAACATTCTTCTGGTGGACGAAACAGACACGGACGTATCACTTCTCGCCACAGAGGCGGAGGGCACAAGCGCCGATATCGTATCATCGATTTCAAGCGTAACAAACATGACGTGCCAGCTACAGTTCAAACTATTGAGTACGATCCAAACCGATCAGCTCGAATTGCACTTGTAGCTTATGCCGATGGTGAGCGCCGATACATTCTTGCACCGAACAAATTGAAAGTTGGAGACACTATTGTTGCCGGCGATAACGCAGCTCCTGATTTAGGAAATGCGCTGCCAATGATGAAGATGCCTCCGGGTACTTTTATCCACAATATTGAGTTGAAGCCCGGACAGGGTGGTACTCTTTGCAGAAGTGCCGGTACAAGTGCACAGCTGCTGGGTAAGCAAGACCGTTATGTAAGTGTGAAACTTCCATCCGGAGAAGTTCGATTGATCCTGGGCAGTTGCTACGCAACCGTAGGGAACACCAGCAACCCGGATCATATGAATACGACAATTGCCAAAGCTGGTAGAAGCAGATGGAAAGGCAGAAGACCACAAACCCGTGGTGTTGCTATGAACCCTGTTGATCACCCAATGGGTGGTGGTGAAGGAAAAGCTTCAGGTGGACACCCGCGTTCACCATGGGGACAATCCGCCAAGGGTAAGAAGACAAGAAACAGAAATAAGTTGTCTTCTAAGTACATCGTAAGAAGAAGAAAAACCAAGAAAAAATAACTAAGTAACGTATGCCACGCTCACTGAAAAAAGGGCCTTTTGTTTACTACAAGCTTCAGCGTAAAATCGATGAAGCCAATGAAAGTGGAAGCAAGAAAGTGATCAAAACCTGGTCACGAAGTTCAATGGTCACTCCTGACTTTATGGGATTGACTCTTGCAGTTCACAACGGTAAGCAATTTATCCCTGTGTTTATAACTGAAAATATGGTAGGCCATAAGTTGGGTGAATTTGCACCAACACGAACATTCCGTGGCCATCCAGTGAAAAAAGCAGCTAAATAATTTAATCGGATTTAAGAGATGGATACTCCAGTTTTAGAAGCACGAGCAGTACAAAAGCATTTGAGGAGAGCTCCTCGCAAGGTTCGCCTTGTAGCGGATGCTGTTCGTGGTGAACAAGTAGACAAAGCGATTAAAAGACTCGAATTCACCAAAAAAGCATCTGCAGAAGATGTGATTAAAGTGATCAAGTCGGCAGCTGCAAATTTGAGAGACAAATTTCAGGAAGAGCGCTTTGACAATGAAGACCTTGTAATAAAGGAAATTTACGTTGATGAAGGCGTAACGCTGAAAAGAATTCAGCCGGCACCGATGGGTAGAGCTCATCGTATTAACAAACGCTCATGCCACATTACAGTAAAAGTGGCCAAGCGTGATCAAGAAAGTGTAAACGAATAAACGAACAATACCTTGGGACAGAAAACAAATCCAACTGGTTTTAGATTAGGCATTATTCGCGGATGGGATTCCAACTGGTTTTCTGAAGAGAACCAACCGGCTCTCATCGTTGAAGACGAAAAACTTCGCGAGTATTTGCACACAAGACTTCGTAATGGCGGTCTCTCAAATGTTATTATTGAGCGTACCCCAAAGCGAATTCTGTTAACGCTCCGCACAAGTCGCCCCGGTGTTATCATCGGTAAAGGCGGTGAGCAAATTGAATTGCTTCGTGAAGAGCTTAAGAAAATCACCAGTAAAGAAGTACAAATTAACGTAAGTGAAATCAAACGCCCTGAGCTGGATGCAAGTTTGGTTGCTCAGAATATTGCTCAGCAGCTACAAGCTCGTGTTTCATTCCGTAGAGCAATGAAAACAGCGATTGCATCAGCAATGAGAATGGGTGCCAAAGGTATTAAAGTTCGCTGTGCCGGTCGACTCGGTGGTGCTGAAATGGCCCGAACCGAGCAGTACAAAGAAGGGCAGATTCCTCTGCATACTTTACGTGCCGACATTGATTACGCATCATCTACTTCGAACACCATTTATGGTTCTATCGGAGTTACCGTTTGGATTTTCAAAGGTGAAATTATTGGTGATGTTGATCTGACGCCGGGAACACAATCGCGTCAGGATTCTGACTCAGGCCGAGGTAAAGGCGGTGATGACAGAGGACGAAGAAGTCGCCGACGCAGCAGAAACAGAAATCGATCTAATAAAAACAGTTAATAAGAAACGATGTTAGAACCAAAACGAGTTCAGAGACGCCGTGTTCATCGCGATAAGCTGAAAGGTAACGCGCAACGTGGCCACATTATTAACTTTGGTGATTTTGGACTGAAAGCTCTTGAGCCGAAGTTCATAACTTCACGCCAAATTGAAGCTTGCCGTATCGCAATTGCACGATCGTTGCAACGTGACGGTCAGACGTTCATCCGTATTTTCCCGGACCGTCCGATGACAAGCAAACCGGCTGAAACCCGAATGGGTAAAGGTAAAGGTGCTTTGGATCACTGGGTAGCGGTTGTAAAACCCGGACGTATTCTCTTTGAGATTGCCGGTGTAAACGAAGAACGCGCCAAAGAAGCTTTACGACGCGCTGCGCATAAGTTACCTATCAAAACCAAGTTCGTAGTTCGACGAGACTACCAGGGAGGATAAGATGAAAGCGCACGAATTAAGAGATTTGACACTTACTGAATTACAAGCTCGCTTGAAAGATGAGCGTGATGTACTACAAAATCTTCGTTTTTCGAAGTCAGTAACCGGACAGCTTGAAAATCCGGCCCGACTCCGAAATCACCGAAGAGAGGTTGCCAGATTGGAGACCATTATTAATGAAAAAAGTAGTGCTGAATAAGCAAAGGATTTAAACTATGGCACAAACAGAAAGAGCCCAAAGACGAGAACGAGTAGGACGTGTAGTTAGCAACAGCATGGACAAAAGTATCACTGTTGCAGTAGATCGTCAGGTAAAACACTCCATTTACGGAAAGTATATTACCAAAACGACGAAGTATATGGCGCACGACGAAAACAACGAAGCCAATGTAGGCGATACCGTGCAAATTATGTCTACACGACCACTATCAAAGCGTAAATCATGGCGATTGGTAGAAATCGTCGAAAAAGCTAAGTAACGAATAGAGCATTAGGAATTAGCGATGGTTCAAACTCAAACGACATTAAACGTAGCAGATAACAGCGGTGCCAGAAAGCTGATGTGTATTAAAGTGCTGGGAGATTCCCGACGCAGATATGCACGAGTAGGCGATTTGATTTCCGCTTCTGTGAAAACAGCAATACCAGGTGGAAACGTCAAAAAAGGAGACGTTGTAAAAGCCGTTATTGTACGAACAAGAAAAGAATACCGCAGAAGGGATGGCAGTTACATCCGTTTTGATGAAAATGCTGCGGTTATCATTAACAAAGATCAAGAACCGGTAGGTACACGTATTTTTGGCCCTGTTGCCAGAGAGCTTCGTGAAAAAAGCTTCATGAGAATCGTGTCGCTTGCACCGGAAGTACTTTAAAAAAGGAATTAGAGTATGCCACGCAGGTTCAACAAACAAAAGAAATTACACGTTAAGAAAGGCGATGATGTTTTAGTAATCGCCGGTAACGACAAAGGAAAAAGAGGCCGTGTATTGATGGTATTCCCTAAAAAAGAGCGAGTGCTCGTTGAGGGAATCAATATGAAGACCCATCATGAAAAGCCAACCCAGGACAACCCACAGGGTGGACGTCTGAAGAAAGAGGGTGCCATACACATTTCGAATGTAATGGTAATTGACCCTACTACTGACGAACCCACACGTGTTGGGCGTAAACGAATTGAAGAAGACGGCAATGGTCGTTGGGTTCGTTACGCCAAAACAAGTGGCGAAATGCTGGACAAATAAAGCAGATAGATAGCAATGGCTGAAGCAAGATTATATACACTTTACAAAGATGAAATTCGCGACAAGTTGCGCGAAGAGTTTGAGTATGAAAACCCAATGGCCATACCCAAACTTCAAAAAATCGTAATTAACGTAGGCGTAGGTGACGCTATAACCGATAAAAAAGTTTTGGATACGGTTGTAGATAACGTAGCTGCGATAACCGGACAACAACCGGTTACAACCAAAGCTAAAAAGTCTATTTCGAACTTTAAGCTTCGTGAAGGGATGCCAATTGGCTGTAAAGTTACCCTTCGACAACGCATTATGTTCGAATTTCTGGACCGCCTCGTGAACCTGGCTCTGCCAAGAACACGTGACTTCCAGGGAGTTCCGGATAAAAGCTTTGACGGCCGTGGAAACTATACCCTCGGTATCAAAGAGCATACCATTTTCCCGGAAATAGACACCGATAAAGTTTCAAAAGTACATGGTATGGACGTTACTTTTGTTACTGATGCTGAAACAGACGAAGAAGCTTATGCTCTGCTTAAGCACTTTGGAATGCCATTTAAAACGAGAAACTAAGAGATATTCTATTATGGCTAAGAAAGCTTGGATAGCACGCAATAAAAAACGAAAAGAAACTGTAAAGAAGTACGCCGAAAAACGCCGCAAGCTGAAAGAAGCAGGCGACTATGAAGGCCTGCAAAAGCTGCCTCGCGATGCCAGCCCTACTCGGGTTCGTAACCGATGCAGCATCACGGGCAGAAGCCGTGGTTATGTTGGTAAATATGGAATCTCACGAATTAAATTTCGTGAACTTGCCCTTGCAGGTAAGATTCCTGGCGTAAGAAAAGCAAGCTGGTAAATTTAACTAAGGAATCGATGACTGATCCTATTGCAGATTATTTAACACGAATCAGGAATGCCCAACAAGCCGGGCATCGCAGAGTAGATATCCCCGCTTCTAAATTGAAGCGAGCCATGACTAAAATCCTGGCCGATAAAGGGTATATCTCGAAATACATTGATATTGAAGACGGTAAGCAAGGTATTATCCGTTTGTTTCTGAAATATGACTCATACGGACACCCTGTAATCCGACAAATGAAAAGACTTTCAAAGCCCGGTTTACGAGTATATAAAGGTGGCGATGAAGTGCCACGCGCTCAAAACGGCCTGGGTATTGTGATTCTTTCAACATCAAAAGGTGTAATGACCGATAAAGAAGCTCGCAAGCTTAATGTAGGCGGCGAGATTTTGTGCACCATTTATTAATAAACAGTTTTTGAACTATGTCTCGAATTGGAAATTTACCGGTACCTATTTCTGATAAAGTTGAGTTCAGCATCAACGCTGATAACATCGCAACTTTTAAAGGAGAAAAAGGAACCAATACACTCCGAATTCACCCGGAAATTACGATTGAAAAGAATGAAAATGAGCTCCTGATTAAAAGAGCTACTGACCAGAAAGAGCACCGCGCTCTTCATGGCCTGTTTCGTTCGCTGGTGAATAATGCAGTGGTTGGTGTATCGGAAGGCTACACTAAAAAATTAGAAATCATTGGCGTTGGTTTCCGTGCCGCTATGAATGGCGACGTACTGGAGCTGAACCTGGGTTATTCTCACCCGATTTTCTTTGTACCACCGGAAGGAATTGATATGGAAGTGGATACCAAGTCTGGTAAAAACCCCATCCTGGTTATCTCCGGAGTTGACAAAGAATTGGTAGGTCAGATTTCTGCTAAAATCAGATCATTCAGAAAGCCTGAGCCTTACAAAGGTAAAGGAATCAGATATCTGGGTGAGCAGGTTCGTCGTAAGGCCGGTAAATCAGCTGCTAAATAGAGGTTTGAATAATGGATAAAAGACAACAAAAGAAAATAGAGCGAAGAAGTAAGATCAGAAGACGTATCCGTTCTACCATAAAAGGTACAGCCGAGCGTCCAAGACTGAGCGTGTTCAAAAGTAACAAGTACACCTACCTGCAGTTGGTTAACGATCTTGACGGTGTAACACTCGCAGCCTCACAAGCTGAGACCGGTGTTGATAATGCAAAGAAAGCAGGATCTGAACTTGCAAAACTCGCTCAGGACAAAGGAATTAATAAAGTGGTATTTGACCGAAGCGGTTATAAATATCACGGCATCGTGAAGGCTGCTGCTGAAGGCGCCCGCGATGGTGGATTAGACTTTTAATTGAATTGGGATAAACAATGCCTAAAATAAGAAGAAAACAATCTATACCTGCTGCAAACCTGAACCTTGAAGAGAAACTGGTTCACGTTAACCGTGTAGCCAAAGTTGTGAAAGGTGGACGTCGTTTCAGCTTCAACGCAATTGTAGTAGTTGGAGACGGTAACGGTGTTTGTGGCCATGGTCTTGGTAAAGCAAACGAAGTTTCGGATGCTATCCAGAAAGGCTTTGATAATGCCAAGAAAAACCTGATCCGCGTACCTTTAACCAAAACCAAAAGTATTTACCATCCTATAGTTGGTAAAGCAGGTGCCGGAAAAGTGTTGTTACGTCCGGCCGCTGAAGGTACGGGTGTAATTGCAGGTGGTGCCGTTAAAGCTCTGCTTGACGTTGCAGGTGTACACAATATTTTATCTAAATCTCAGGGTTCTTCAAATCCCCATAATATGGTGAAGGCAGCTTTTACTGCTCTGAAAGAATTGACTGATCCTGTTGAAGTTGCACAGAGAAGAGATATTTCTCTGAACAAAGTATTTGAAGGATAATATTTAAAGAATTTGACGATGGACTTAAGCAATTTAAAAGCACCGATCCCAAATCAGAAAAACACCAAGCGTGTGGGACGTGGACAAGGTTCCGGACGTGGAGAGCAATCTGGTCGTGGACATAACGGACAGAAATCTCGTTCTGGTCATAAGCAACGTGCCTGGTTCGAAGGTGGTCAAATGCCCCTTCAGCGACGTTTGCCTAAATTTGGTTTCACCAACATAAACCGCACTGAATTTCGTGTAATTAACGTACACACTATCAGTGAGTTTATTGAAGCCGGAAAGCTGAACAAAACGATTACGTTGGAAGGATTAATCAATTCCGGTTTGGCTAGCGAAGGAGAAAAAGTTAAACTTCTCGGACGTGGTGAACTAGAACATAAAATTGAAATTGAAGTACATGCCGCAAGTAAGTCTGCCAGTGAAAAGGTAGAAGCAGCTGGTGGATCATTAACTTTGGTGTAAAACTTATAGTGTAGACGGCGAATGAGTCTGATAGAAAACTTCCGCAACATATTTAAAATTGAAGATCTTAAGAATCGTATTCTCTATACGGTTGGAATCTTAATGGTCTATCGGGTCGGTAGTTATATTACCCTGCCCGGTGTTGATGCTAACCAGCTTATTGGCAGCAGTGGAAATGCCGCCAGTAGTTTGTTAGGCTTATTTGACCTATTTGTGGGAGGGGCTTTTTCAAGAGCCGGAGTATTTGCTCTTGGAATTATGCCTTATATCACCGCTGCCATTATCATTCAGTTGATGGGTGCTGTTGTCCCTTATTTCCAGAAGCTGCAACGCGAAGGAGAAGAAGGGAGAAGAAAAATCACCAGGCTTACAAGATATGGTACCGTAGGTATTACCCTTGTTCAGGCTATTGGTTTTTCAATCAACCTGATGTCAACAGCTCCGCAGGCTATTGTTGTAAACGAGTTTTTCTTTGTTATTACATCAATGATTGTATTGACGGCCGGTACGGTATTCGTAATGTGGCTGGGAGAGAGAATTAGTGAAAGAGGAATCGGTAACGGTATTTCTCTGATTATCATGATCGGTATTATTGCCGCACTTCCTGCAAACTTCTACAACGAAGTTACCACCAAAGCGAATGCAATCCTGGTAATTATTGAAGTTGCTGCACTGATACTAGTAATCGCAGCTGTTGTAATGCTGACTCAGGGAACCCGTAAAATTCCGGTTCAGTATGCGAAACGAGTAGTTGGCCGCAAAGTGTACGGTGGTACCACTCAGTACTTGCCATTGCGGGTGAACGCTGCCGGTGTTATGCCGATTATCTTTGCGCAGTCTATCATGTTTATTCCAAGTACTATTGGTTCTTTCTTTCCGGAAAACCAAACTGTACAGTTTTTGACCCAATGGTCAGTTGATTTTACAGGACTCACGTATTCGATTGTATTCTTTTTTGTATGTGTGTTCTTCACGTTTTTCTACACAGCTATCGCCATCAATCCTAAGGAAATGGCCGATACCATGAAACGACAAGGCGGTTTTATTCCAGGCGTTCGTCCGGGTAAGCAAACCGTTGAGTTCATTGACAATATTTTGACTAAGATTACCCTTCCGGGTTCTTTGTTTCTATCGTTTGTAGCTATACTTCCCGCTATTGCAGTAGGGTTGTTTGGAGTTACACCTGGCTTTGCTCTCTTTTATGGAGGAACCAGTTTGTTAATTATCGTTGGGGTTGCTTTGGATACACTCCAGCAAATTGAAAGTCATTTAATGATGCGTCATTACGATGGCTTTATGAAAACAGGTAGAATTAAAGGCCGGCGAAGAGCGTAAATGATTTACCTGAAGAGTGAATCCGAAATTGAGAAGATGCGCGAAAGTGCATTAATCGTCTCAAGAACACTGGCTGAAGTTGGAAAACATATTGAGCCGGGTGTTACAACAGGAAAGCTCGACAGAATTGCCGAAGAATACATCGCCAAAGAAAAAGGACGTCCTGCTTTTAAAGGATATGGTCCAAAAGGAAGCGAATTTCCGGCAACACTATGTATTTCGATTAATGAAGAAGTTGTTCACGGAATACCTGGTGACAGGGAATTAAAAGAAGGTGATATCGTTTCCGTTGACTGCGGTGTTGAAAAAAATGGTTACTTCGGTGATCATGCTTATACATTCGCAGTTGGTGAATGTGATGATGAAACTTTGAAATTATTGAGAACTACACTCGAATCTCTTTATAAAGGGATTGAGCAAGCCATTCATGGAAACAGGATGGGAGACTTGGCAAATGCCATTCAAACCCACTGTGAAAATGAAGGCTACGGAGTAGTCAGAGAATTAGTAGGGCACGGAATTGGAAAAGCAATGCATGAAGATCCATCCGTACCTAACTTTGGAAAAAAAGGTAAAGGCGAGCGACTCCGGTCAGGAATGACACTCGCCGTGGAGCCGATGATTACCATGGGTTCTTGGAAAACAAAAACATTGAACGATGGCTGGACAGTAGTTACAGCCGACGGGAGTTTAGCCGCTCATTACGAACACGACATTGTAATTCGTGAAGACAAGGCTGAAATTCTCAGTACTTTTGATTATATTGCTGAGCTCTCGGAAAAAAATCAAAACAACATATTGTATTATGGCTAAACAAGAGCCGATAAAACAAGATGGAGAAATAATAGAAGCATTACCTAACGCACAATTTCGCGTTGAGTTGGATAATGGGCATGAGATATTGGCCCACGTATCAGGTAAAATGCGGATGTATTACATTAAAATTCTCCCGGGAGATAGAGTGGCAGTAGAAATGTCGCCCTATGATTTATCTAAAGGAAGAATAACTTACAGATACAAATAAAGAGGTTGTCATGAAGACACGTTCATCAGTTAAGAAAAGAAGTTCAGACGACAAAATTGTACGACGTAAAGGCCGTCTTTACGTGATTAACAAGAAGAACCCACGCCATAAGCAGCGTCAGGGCTAATAGAATAACCGAGTATTTATATGGCACGTATTGCTGGAATAGATTTACCAAAACAGAAAAGAGGCATAATCAGCCTTACTTACATTTATGGAATCGGCCGCTCTAAAGCAGCTGAAATTCTTGAACGTTTGGACATCGATAAGGATGCCAAAGTTCAGGACTGGACAGATGAGCAAGTAAGTGCACTTCGTACATTAATTGACGAGGAGTACAAAGTTGAAGGTGCGCTTCGCAGCGAAGTAAATGGCGATATTCGTCGACTTATTGAAATTGGCAGCTACCGGGGTGTTCGTCACCGTCGAGGCCTGCCGGTAAGGGGCCAGCGTACGCAAACTAACGCCCGTACTCGAAAAGGTAAGAAGAAAACGGTTGCCGGTAAGAAGAAGGTTGCCAAATAATATTGAAATTGAGATAACCCATGGCTAAAAACAAACCAAAAGCATCTTTAGCTGCAAAGCGTAAAAAGAAAAAACAACTTAGCGATCCTAACGGAATGGCTTTTGTTAAAGCTACTTTCAATAATGTGATCGTAACCATAACCGACGCTGATGGGAACGTAGTTTCGTGGTCATCTGCCGGAAAAGAAGGGTTTAAGGGTTCCAGAAAAAACACCCCTTATGCCGCTCAGTTAAGTGCTGAAACAGCTGCTAAGACCGCACATGAAATGGGTCTGCGCAAAGTGGAAGTATTTGTAAAAGGACCTGGTTCAGGTCGAGAAGCTGCGGTTCGAGGAATGGCAAGTTCCGGATTGGAAGTTACTTCCATCAAAGACCGCACACCGCTTCCACACAATGGATGCCGGCCACCAAAACGAAGAAGAGTTTAATAGTAAGAAGACTGTATAATGGCAAGATATAGAGGACCAAAACAAAAGAAAGCCAGACGATTCAAAGAGCCAATCTTTGGACCAAGTAAAGCTTTAGAGCGTAAACCATACGGACCAGGTGAGCATGGTCGTTCCAGATTTAACAGAAAGTCTGAGTACGCCATCCAGCTTGAAGAGAAGCAGAAAGCGAAATACACCTATGGATTGCTGGAAAAGCAATTCCGTAACTTATTTAAAGCTGCTTCAGCTCAAGATGGTGTTGCTGGTGAAAACTTGCTTCAGGCACTTGAAAGCCGATTGGATAATACCGTTTTCCGAATGGGCTTTGCAAGAACAAGACGCCAGGCTCGCCAGTTGGTGACACACAAGCATGTAGTGGTTAATGGTGGAGTTGTAAATATTCCATCCTACCAGATGAGTCCGGGTGATGTAGTTTCTATTCGACCAAAGTCTAGAAATCTGGAAATAATTGAAGACGCACTGGACGGATCCTCAAGAAATAAGTACAAATGGGTTGAAACAGATCCGAAGTCAAGATCAGGTAAGGTGCTTTATGTTCCTACAATGGAAGAGATACCTGAGAATATTAATGTTCAGCTTATTGTTGAGCTTTACTCTAAGTAATTTTAAAAATTTTAAGATCTATTATGAGCAACTATAGCATTCAAATGCCTGAACCTCTCGACGTTGTTGAAGACAATGACAATTTTGGTACATTTGTTCTTCAGCCACTTGAAAGAGGATTCGGAGTAACGATTGGAAACTCATTCCGACGAGTTCTGCTCTCATCACTTCCGGGAATAGCGATTACTGCCGTTAAGATTAACGGTGTTGATCATGAATATTCCAGCATCAAGGGAGTTAAAGAAGATGTATATGAGATCATACTTAACTTCAAAGAAGTTCGCTTCAAGCAAGTTGAGCAAAGCTCCGGTGTTATTCATATTTCCAAAAGTGGTCAGGGCGAATTAACAGCCAAAGACATTGATGATGCAACTGCTGAATATGATGTGCTGAATCCTGACTTGGTTATTGCAAATCTTGCAGACGATGCTGAGTTGGAAATTGAACTGAAAGTAGGTCGTGGCCGTGGATACGTTCCGGCTGAAGAAATGTCGGTAGAAGATGAGGATGTAAATCTCATTCCTATCGATGCAATCTTCACACCTATTAAGTCAGTTAAATACAACGTTGAAAACGTTCGTGTAGGCCAGCGTACCGACTATGAGAAGTTGGTAATGGATATCGAAACGGACGGATCAGTTAATGCTAAAGAAGCACTTACCATCGCAGGTAAGATTCTTAAAGAGCATATTGAGAAATTTATCACAGAAGAAATTGAAGAGCCATTCACTCAGGAAGAGGAAGAGGTTGATGCTGAGAAGCAACGCGTGGCTAATTTGTTGAGAACAAGTATTGAAGATCTCAACCTAAGTGTGCGTGCATACAACTGTCTCAAATCTGCGAATATCAATACTATTGGAGAATTGGTATCACGAGATGAGCAGGATCTTCTTAAATTCAGAAACTTCGGTAAAAAATCACTCAGTGAATTAGTAGAAGTGATTGAAGAGAAGAATCTTGAATTTGGAATGGACGTATCTAAATATTTAGACTAAGCAGAAAGGAATTAAATTATGCGTCACGGAGTAAAAGGTAGAAAATTAAGCAGGACTTCTGCTCACAGAAAAAACACCATGCAATCTCTTGCAATGGCGTTAATCAAAGAGCACAGAATTACAACCACTCTTGCTAAGGCAAAAGAACTACGTGGATTTGTAGAGCCTTTAATTACCAGGGCTAAAGAAGATACTCATCATAACAGAAGACAAGTTTTTTCTTCCCTTCAGAATAAGGAAGCGGTAACCACTCTGTTCACTGAGGTAGGTCCTAAATGCAAGGATCGTCCCGGTGGCTACACTCGCGTAATTAAAGCAGGTTTCCGTAAAGGGGATGGTGCTGAAATCGCAGTAGTAGAATTGGTAGATTACAATGACATTAAACCTGAAGGCAGCTCATCAGCTTCATCTGGTAAGAAGAGAACTCGCCGGGCTGGTAAAAGTAATACACCAACATCTTCCGAGCCTGTAAAAGCAAAAGAAGAGAAGAAGGAAGAGCCTAAAGCTGAAGCAGAAGAAACTGAAGAAAGTTCTGCTGAAGTAGAATCAGCTGAAGACAGCGATTCTGAAGATAGCTCTGAAGAAGAGAAGAAGTAATTTCTTTACTGAAAATATTAAGGCCTTTGTATTCGTATGAAGGTCTTTTTTATGGGGTGAAGTTTAAATTGAAAAGCCCCGCAAAAAAGATGTCAAAAAAAGAGAAAATATTTAAAGATAAGGTTGACATCTAAGTATAATATCCCTTATCTTTGGTTTCTGTTTCGCGAACGATTTTACAAATGCGAAGCACTTGTTCTTAGACATATTGAAGTATAGATCAGATTGTTTGTGCGAGCGAGAGCTTGTTCAATTTCTTGATGCAAATTT
>NZ_JAEPPI010000006.1 GCF_017641085.1 Gracilimonas sp.
ATTTTAGTTACAACTCCGGCGCCCACGGTACGTCCGCCTTCGCGAATCGCAAACCGCAGCCCTTCTTCCATCGCTACCGGCTGAATCAATCCTACATTCAGCTTCACGTTGTCTCCCGGCATTACCATCTCCACACCATCAGGAAGCTCACAAGCTCCGGTTACGTCGGTGGTACGGAAGTAAAACTGTGGGCGGTAGCCTTTGAAAAATGGCGTGTGACGGCCACCTTCATCTTTACTGAGTACATATACCTCACACTCAAACTCTTTGTGAGGAGTGATCGAGCCGGGCTTACAAAGTACCATGCCTCGCTCAATCTGCTCTTTGTTAATTCCTCGGAGCAGAATACCGGCGTTGTCTCCGGCCTGCCCTTCATCGAGCATACGACGGAACATCTCAATACCGGTTACTACCGATTTCATCGGGTCTTCTACAATCCCTACAATCTCAATCTCGTCGTTTACTTTAATAACTCCACGCTCGATACGTCCGGTAGCTACCGTTCCACGACCGGTGATCGAGAAGATATCCTCTACCGGCATCAGGAAGGGCTTGTCTACATCACGCTCCGGCGTTGGGATGGTTTCATCCACAGCCTTCATCAGCTCTACAATGCTTTCTTCGTGCTCGGCTTCGCCGTTGAGGGCGCCCAAGGCTGATCCCTGAATCACCGGGATGTCGTCGCCGTCAAATTCATAAGAAGACAGCAGCTCACGCACTTCCAGCTCTACCAGCTCCAGCAGCTCTTCGTCGTCTACCAGGTCTACCTTGTTCATAAATACAACAATCTGCGGTACACCTACCTGACGAGCCAGCAGAATGTGCTCGCGAGTCTGTGGCATCGGACCGTCGGTAGCGGCAACAACCAAAATTGCTCCGTCCATCTGAGCGGCGCCCGTCACCATGTTCTTGACATAGTCGGCGTGACCCGGACAGTCTACGTGAGCGTAGTGGCGGGCATCGGTTTCGTACTCCACGTGCGCCGTAGCAATGGTAATCCCACGCTCGCGCTCTTCCGGAGCATTGTCGATGTCGGCAAACTGCTTGGCTACACCGCCGTAAGTTTTCGCCAT
>NZ_JAEPPI010000007.1 GCF_017641085.1 Gracilimonas sp.
AGCGTGAGGTCGGAGGTTCAAGTCCTCCCAAGCCCACAATGGTAACCGAGGGGCTATAGCTCAGCTGGCTAGAGCACTGCCTTTGCAAGGCAGGGGTCCGGGGTTCGAATCCCCGTAGCTCCACAGGAATTTTAAGGTAGTAATGTAGTCGTGAGTATTGAGATATGAGAGGCGGTTTGCCCGGAAAGCTCGCGAAGTTCTTTATAAGATTGTTTAGGATGTATTTTGCTGGTCTTTCGAGGCCGGGCGCATGCATCCGTTGTAAACACGCTGCCCGTCGAACGGGCCGTGCCGCGCCGAGCGCGGGTTCTTTGACATGATGAAGCAATATAGCAATAGTAATAGGTCTGATGTCGCACATCTTGTATGTGCGACAAAAGATAGTAGGGCGCCTTTCTTAGTTTACTAAGGATTGCGTACTACGCCAAGGTAGCCGGACAGGTTCGTCCCCGTCCGGCCCACAATAAACCAATAGCATGAATACGAGTAGGTTTGACGGCGGAGACGCCGTGCAAACCATATAGTAGAAGCATACTAAGGG